>CAYMKG010000068.1:3609-6147 GCA_964391145.1 uncultured Planctomycetales bacterium | reverse complement strand
GGTAAATGCTGGTTAATCGAATGTCCCAGCGGCTGTTTCTGATTGACGCTACTGCTTATTGCTATCGCGCCTTCTATGCTTTAAAAGGGCTGAGTACTTCATCTGGTCAGCCAACCAACGCAATTTACGGATTCGTAAATTTTTTAAACAAGATTTTAAAGCAGGAGAATCCAGAGTATCTGGGCGTCTGCTTTGACGTATCCAGAGATACCTTCCGGCAGCGTAAATTTGCCGAGTATAAGATTCAGCGCCCTCCGATGCCCGATGATTTAACCGGCCAGATACCCATAATAAAACAGATCATTCAGGCCTACGGCATTTCCATATATGAGAAGGCCGGATTTGAAGCCGATGATTTGATTGCCAGCCTCGCTAAGAAGGCAAGGCAGGAAGGGTTGGATGTGGTAGTTATTAGTTCGGATAAGGATATTCTGCAATTGGTAAATAAAAACCTCAAGGTTTTTAATCCGTATAAAGATAAAAAAGGAATAGTCTATGATTCAGAGAAAGTTCTGCAGCAATTCGGCATTAAACCGTGCCAGATGATTGACTTTATCTCCCTTACTGGAGACGCGGCGGACAATATCCCCGCAGTTAAGGGGATAGGAGAGAAGACCGCTGCCAGACTTATCCGGGATTACGAATCTATTGACGGAATATTGGCTAACCTCAGGAATATTAAGCCTCAGAGATTACAGGAGGTTTTAAAGGAAAACTATCAGCAGATTATGTTGAATCGCCATCTCATTAAACTAAGGGAAGATGTGGATTTGGATTTTGACTTGGGTAAATTGAAGTTAGGGGAGCCTGATTATTCGCTGCTTCGCAGGATTTTCAGGCAGCTGGAGTTTAAGAGCTTGCTCGGCAATCTTCCTTCTGGAAATCCCACGGGCACTGCGGTTGATGAGGTTAGAAGGTTTTACGGAGCAGGCGGTATTGATTCCGTGAGAAAACTGTTATCTTGCGGAAAAAAAGAAATAATTTTGACCTACGACGATAACCGGATTTCCCTTCTATCTTGTGATGAGGAGATTTTTGCTGAATTAGGGGAGCGGGATTTTAACCACGAGATTATAAGCATATTGGGCAACCCAGGAATTAAAAAAATAGGCCATAATCTTAAAGAAGCAAAGGTTAAGCTGTCTAAGCGGAAGGTAAAGCTGGAAGGTCTATATTTCGATACAATGATTGCTGCGTATTTGCTGAATCCTTCGGGAGTTAATTATGCCTTATCCGAACTGGTTTGGGATTATCTTAAAGAGGCTGTGGATACTCAGAGCATACGGCTGGATACCGCCTGTAATTTCATACTGAGATTAAGGTCTGTTTTAGAGGAGGAACTGAAAGAAAAGGAATTGGATTCGCTCTTCTTCAATCTGGAAATGCCCTTGGTTGAAGTACTTAGCGAAATGGAGCTTGCTGGCGTGACGGTAGATACGGAGTTTCTTAAGTCTTTATCTCGGCAGATTGAAAGGCAATTGATTGGTTTGGTGGAGAAAATATACGAGCTTTCCGGCACCCAGTTTAATATCAATTCTCCTAAGCAGTTAAGGAGCATTTTATTTGAGAGGCTGAGATTGCCGGTTCAGAAAAAGACAAAAAGCGGGCCCTCAACAGACGAAGAGGTTCTAAACAAACTTGCTAACCAGCATCCTCTGCCCAGGGCATTACTTGATTATCGAAAGCTTACAAAAATAAAGTCAACCTATGTTGATACTCTTCCGGCTTTGGTTGACCCTGGGACAAAACGAATCCACGCTTCATTCAATCAGACCGCAACAGCAACCGGAAGATTAAGCTCCGCCAATCCTAATTTGCAGAATCTTCCGATAAAGGGCGAGATCGGGCGCCAGATAAGAAAGGCAATAATTGCTTCCGGCGTAGATAATTTTCTTGCCTCTTTCGATTACTCCCAGATTGAATTAAGAATCCTGGCCCATCTTTCCGGCGACTCTCAGCTCATTAATGCCTTTAAGAACGATCAAGATATTCACATTGCTACCGCCTCTTTGATCTATGGATTAGACCAGGGGGATATCGATAGTTCGATGAGGGAAGTAGCAAAAAGGATTAATTTCGCAATTTTATACGGCTTGAGCAGCTACGGTTTAAGCAGAGATTTGGGCATTTCTCAGGAAGAGGCGAGCGATTTTATCGACGCGTATTTTTCCAGATATCCAGGTGTTCGGGATTACATTCTGAGCCAGATCGAGAGGGCCAAGAAAGAAGGATACGTTACCACGATATTGGGTCGCAGGAGATATATCCCGGAAATTAACAGCAACAATTCCGGAATGAGGCAATTCGCCGAAAGGCAGGCGATAAATACGCCGGTTCAGGGCTCGGCCGCCGACCTGATAAAAAAGGCAATGGTTGATATTTTTTGCGAAATACGAAACTCGGGACTTAAGTCAAAACTTATTTTACAAATCCACGACGAACTTGTTTTTGAAGTCCCCAAGCCGGAATTGGATGAGTTAATTAAGCTGGTTCGCCAAAAGATGGAGGGATGTGTTAAATTTAATGTTCCCATAAAGG
>CAYMKG010000068.1:0-3509 GCA_964391145.1 uncultured Planctomycetales bacterium | reverse complement strand
CCTTTGGCGTTGGAAAAGCTCAAGCAGGAGGTCATTATCGTTACGCCATATTATAAAAAGGCTGTGCTTACCAAGTTTAAGACCAAGCCTTTATTTCCGGGAGTCTTAATTGGCAAAGTCGGAAAGGATATTAAAGTGTATTTTATCCAAAACGACAAATATTTTAATCGGGACGGGCTTTACGGCGACAAACAGGGGGACTATCCCGATAATATAGAAAGATTTTCTTTCTATTGCCGCAGGTGCCTGGAATTATTCAAGCAGATTCAATTTAAACCCGACATAATTCACATTCACGATTGGCAGGCTTCTCTGATTCCGATTTATCTTAAAACCATCTATTCTTGCGATTCTTTTTACAGAGATACCAAGACCTTGCTTACCATTCATAATTTAGCCTATCAAGGCACTTTCGCCCGGGAGGAATTCCCCAAGCTGAGCCTGGACTGGTCTCTTTTTAATATGGAGCAGCTTGAGTTTTACGGCAAGGTCAATATCTTAAAGGGAGGCATTGTTTTTTCCGACTGCATCAATACGGTAAGTCCCACTTATGCCGCTGAGATACAAACCAAGGAATTCGGCTGCGGGTTAGACGGAGTTCTTACCAAGAGGAAGGATTGTTTATTTGGGATATTAAACGGCTTGGATTATTCTATCTGGGATCCGTCAATTGATAAACTTATTTTCAAGAAATACGATGCCCGGAATTTAAAAGACAAATACAAGAATAAAGAAGGATTACAGCGTGAATGCAAATTAACCGTAAGCAGAGAAATCCCTTTACTTGGCATGGTTTCGCGCTTGGCCGAACAGAAGGGGTTGGATATACTTGCCGAAGCCATCGCCGATATTTGCAAGCTCAACTTACAACTGGTAATACTGGGAACCGGCGATATAAAATACCATAAGCTCCTGGAACAGGAAAGCAAGAAATTTAAAAAAGTGTTTCGTCTGTATCTCAAGTTTGATAATACCCTTGCCCATAAAATATACGCCGGTTCGGATATATTCTTAATGCCCTCCAGATTTGAACCTTGCGGGCTGGGGCAGATGATCAGCTTGAAATACGCAACCGTCCCTCTGGTATTTAAGACCGGAGGTTTAGCCGATACGATAGATAAATCAAATGGTTTTATTTTCGACAACTATAGCGTATCCAGCCTGGTTGAGACGGTAAGAGAAGCTATTTCGTTCTATAAGGACAAAAATAAATGGCAGGCGAAGATAAACAGGGGTATGAAAGCGAATTTCTCCTGGCAGGAGTCGGCTAAGAAATATATCGAGCTCTATAAAAAATTGTCGGCTAGATAACAAGATATTAAAGAAATCTAAATATTGAAATAGTGTTAATCGGGATTAAGGATTAAGTAGTAAGGATTAAGTGGAAATTAGAAAGTAAAAAAACTTAATCCTTAATTCTTACCACTTAATACTGAAATGGTGATAGGTATCACAGGCAGTTTTGGCTCGGGCAAGACTACCGTCGCCGATATGTGTCGGCGGCTGGGAGTTAAAGTAATCGATGCTGATAGGATTGCCCATAATTTGATGAGGCCCCGGAGTAGAGTTTACAGGCGGATTGTCGATTGTTTTGGCAAAGAGATTCTTTCCGGCAGCCGGCGGCGCATCAATCGGAAGAGGCTGGCCGAAATCGTTTTTAGCAACAGCAGAGCCTTAAAGAAGCTCAATGCGATTATGCATCCCGAGATATTGAAAATAATCAGGAATAGGATTAATAAATCTTCGCAAGACCGAAATTTAATAATCGATGCACCGCTGTTGATTGAGACGGGGTTAGAGCGGTGGGTTGAGGTGGTGGTGGTTGTTAGGGCCGACCCTGAAGTTAAAATTCGCAGATTGAAAAAATGCGGGTTAACAGCCGATGAGATAAAAAAAAGGCTGGATGTTCAGCTGCCGGAGGATAACAAGCTTAGGCAGGCTGACTTCGTAATCGATAACAGCGGAAGGAGGAGCCAGACGGAAAAACAAATAAAAGAAATTTGGAATAAAATCATGAAGGGCAGAAGGAAGTGAATGGAATTGGAGGTATGAGAGATGCAAAAAGTTGAAAAAGCTGAAAAGGCTGAGAAAGTTGAAAAACTGGATATCGGAGATTTAAAAGAAATGAAGATATCCGAGCTAAATAAACTTGCCAAGCAGATGGGGATTAACAGCGTAAGTGGCTTGAGGAAGCAAGACCTGATATTTAAGGTTCTTCAAGCCCAAGCCGAGAAAGAAGGCTTGATGTTCGGGGAGGGAGTGTTGGAGGTTCTGCCTGAAGGATTCGGATTTCTGAGGTCGCCGAATTATAATTATCTTCCCTGCCCCGATGATGTGTATATTTCTCCCTCTCAGATAAGAAAGTTCGATTTAAAAACCGGAGATACTGTTAGCGGCCAGATAAGGCCACCTAAGGAGGGGGAGAAATATTTTGCCCTGCTTAAGATTGAAGCAGTGAATTTTGAATCTCCGGAAGCGGCTAAGGAAAAGGTCTTGTTTGACAATCTTACCCCCATTTATCCGCACAAGCGTTTTATATTGGAGACAAAGCCCAATGAGATATCCTGCCGGATTTTGGATTTGCTTACTCCTATCGGCTGCGGGCAGCGCAGTACAATAGTTGCACCGCCCTATAGCGGAAAGACGGTGCTTCTTCAGAAGATCGGCAATGCCATAGTGGAAAATCAACCCGACGTAATCCTTATCGTGCTGCTTATCGACGAAAGGCCCGAAGAGGTCACCGATATGCAGCGTAACGTTAAAGGCGAGGTAATTTCTTCCACGTTTGACGAACCTCCGGAGAGGCACGTTCAGGTGGCCGAGATTGTTCTGGAGAAGGCAAAGAGGTTGGTAGAACATAAGAGAGATGTAGTGATATTGCTGGATAGTATTACCCGGCTGGCGCGTGCCTATAATGCGGTTATCCCCCACAGCGGTAAGGTTCTTTCCGGCGGCATAGATTCAAATGCCCTTCAGAAACCGAAGCGCTTTTTCGGCGCTGCGCGGGCTATAGAAGAAGGAGGGAGTCTCACGATTATTGCTACCGCGCTTGTTGATACGGGTAGCCGAATGGACGACGTGATTTTTGAGGAATTCAAAGGCACGGGCAATATGGAGTTGCAATTGGATAGGAATTTGTTCCAGAGGAGGATTTACCCGGCAATCGATATTAAGAAATCCAACACCCGACACGAAGAATTACTGATTCCCGCGGATAAATTGCAAAAAATCTGGATATTGAGAAAGGTGCTTAATGAACTAAACAACATTGAAGCAATGGAGCTGCTGATTGAGAAGATGTCTCAGACCAAGAATAATGAGGAATTCCTGAATAGTATGAACCAGTAAGGTTAAAGGTTAAAGGTTAAAGGTTAAAGGAGAGAGGGAATTATGAAGGATAAGATTCATCCTAAATATCAGGAGTGCACAATTGTGTGTGCGTGCGGGAATACCATACACACCCGCTCTACAAAACCGAGTATACGAGTCGAGATATGTTCCAATTGCCA
>CAYMKG010000067.1:3689-6208 GCA_964391145.1 uncultured Planctomycetales bacterium | reverse complement strand
GGAGGAATTAAATGATTATAGTACTGCAGAGGGGCGCAACTCAGGAGCAGATGGATTATATAATCGAACGGGTTAAAAAATTAGGGTTGACTCCACATGTGTCTAGCGGGGTCGAACGCACAATCATCGGGGTTATAGGGCCGGAGGATGTATTAAGGGTAACTCCCCTGGAAGCGTTTCCGGGCGTGGAAAAGGTTATGCCGGTTCTGGCTCCGTATCGGCTGGTTTCGCGCGAGTTTAAACTCGAGGACTCGATTATAGATCTGGGTAAGAATATAAAAATAGGGGCAAAAAAGGTCATAGTTATGGCCGGCCCATGTGCAGTAGAGAATCTTGAACTCCTTCGGGAGATTGCCGCCGGAGTTAAAGAGCAAGGGGTGGCAGTTTTGCGTGGCGGTGCTTTTAAACCGCGCACTTCTCCCTATAGCTTTCAGGGCTTAGGCAAGGAGGGTTTGGAATATTTGAAAGAAGTGGGAAACGAACTGGGAATGATAACGGTTACCGAAGTTATGGATCCCCGCGATGTTGAATTAGTGGCGCGATACGCAGATATCTTACAGATAGGCGCCCGGAATATGCAGAATTTTAATCTTCTCAGGGAAGTTGGCGCAACCCGGAAGCCGATTTTGCTGAAGAGAGGTATGTCTTCGACGATAAAGGATTGGCTAATGTCTGCAGAATATATTTTGTCAGAGGGAAATTTCAACGTTATCTTATGCGAGCGGGGCATCCGCACATTTGAAGAATTTACTCGCAATACTTTAGATGTAAGCTCGGTGCCGGCAGTTAAGCAGCTTTCGCATTTGCCGATTATTATTGATCCAAGCCACGCCGCTGGCAAGTGGAATCTGGTTCCCGCTTTGTCCCGCGCGGCTGTAGCGGCTGGGTGCGACGGGTTAATCATTGAAGTCCATAGTCGCCCTGAGGAAGCTCTGTCAGATGGTCCACAGTCGCTTCTGCCGGAGAGATTTGCCCAGTTGATGAGGGAGTTGAAAGCGCTGGCAAAGGCGATAGGAAGAGAGATTTAGTTCATATCAGACTATGAACTATGAACTAATATGAGGTTGTTTAATAAGGTAGCTATAGTCGGCGTTGGATTAATCGGCGGCTCAATAGGCTTGGCCATTAAGAAAAGAAAGCTGGCCAGGCTGGTCATAGGTATAAGCCGACATAAAAAAACAATCGATTCGTCCTTGGCGAGGAAGGCGATCGACCGTGGATTTTGTGATATTTCAGCCGTTCAGGAGGCGGATTTAGTTATTTTAGCTTCATCGGTAAGTTCAATAATTCAAATCGGCCGCGAGATGACCGCGCTGATTAAATCAGGAGCCTTAGTTACCGATACCGGAAGTACCAAAAAAGTAGTAGTCAGGGAGCTGGAAAAAGTCCTGCCTAATTTTGTAGGGGCTCACCCCTTGGCGGGTTCGGAAAAACAAGGCATAATTTATGCTGATGGTGATTTATTCCGGGATTCTTTATGCGTATTGACTCCGACAAAAAAGACGTCCAAAATAGCTTTAAATAAAATAAAAAACTTCTGGAAAGCAATAGGTGCACAGGTTCTTTATTTAAGCCCCGCCAGACATGATAAATATATTTCTTACGTCAGCCATCTGCCCCACATTGTTGCCTTTTCGCTAATTCATTCAATTCCGCGCAATACTCTTTATCTTGCCTCTGGCGGATTAAAAGACACCACCCGCATTGCTGCATCCGGAGATGAGCTATGGAAAGATATTTTTATAACGAATCCGGAGAATATCCTTGCTGCCTTGAAGACCTTCAATAATTCGTTATCGAAGATTAAATCGGCGATTATAAGAAGAGATACGGAAGCGTTGGTGAAAATTTTAAGGCAGGCGAGATTAAAGCAGATAGCTCTGGACGCAAAATGATTATCGCTATAGATGGACCGGCTGGTGCGGGCAAGAGCACAGTTGCCCGCCGAGTAGCAAAAAAATTAGAATTTGTTTACATTGACACCGGCGCAATTTATCGGGCACTTACCCTGAAAGCGCTGCAAGAGAATATCAACCCGAGCAACGAGGCAGAGCTAATCAGGATGAGTAAAGATACTCGGTTAACTCTCGGCAACAATGAAGACGGTTCTATAAAAATTACTTTGGACGGCAGAGATGTTTCCGAGGAGATTCGCTCTCCCCGCATTACCCAGTATGTTTCCGATATTGCTAAAATAAAAGGGATAAGAGACCAGATGCTGCAGTTGCAGCGGAGTCTGGGAAAGGCGAATGACTCGGTTTTAGACGGCCGGGACATCGGAACGGTAGTTTTTCCGGATGCTGATAAGAAGTTTTACCTGGATGCGCAATTCCGTGAGCGCGCAAGAAGGAGATTCAGGGAATTAAGCGAGTCGGGAGAGAAGATAACATTGGAAGAGGTTGAAGCCGACCTCAGAAATCGGGATTGCATAGACTCCACGCGCAGCTGTGCACCTTTAAAAAAAGCAGACGACGCGATTTATATTGATACGACAAATATGACCATCGAAGAAGTAGTAA
>CAYMKG010000067.1:1859-3589 GCA_964391145.1 uncultured Planctomycetales bacterium | reverse complement strand
GCCCATATCGACCACGGAAAATCCACGCTCGCCGACCGGATTTTGGAATTAACCGGTGCAATTAATCAAAAACATGCCCAGGACTTGCTTCTTGACGATATGGAATTAGAGAGGGAAAGGGGAATTACTATTAAGGCTTCGGTAGTGACCCTTGATTATAAGGCAAAAGACGGCAGAAATTATATTCTTAACCTCATAGACACTCCGGGGCACGTAGACTTTACCTACGAGGTTTCCAAATCTCTTGCTGCCTGCGAAGGAGCTATTTTGATTATTGATGCCGCGCAGGGAGTTGAGGCGCAGACGGTGGCTAATTATTATTTAGCTAAAGAGAATAAGCTCAAGATTATACCGGTTATCAATAAGATTGATTTGCCCAATGCCGATGTTGCGCGGGTTAAGGAGCAGATTGTTGCAATGTTCGATTTTAAGGAAGAGGAGATTCTATTGTGTTCGGCTAAATTAGGCACAGGAGTAACAGAAATACTCGAAAGGGTAGTGTCAGATATTCCCATGCCCGCAGGCAAAGACGAGAATAAGCTTGCGTGTCTGATTTTTGATTCGCGTTTCGATACCTTTAAGGGGGTGGTGATTTTTGTCCGAGTCATGCAGGGGGTGATTACCAAAGGAATTAAGATAAAATTCATGCAAAAAGGCGCGACTCATAAAATAGAAGAGCTGGGAGTGGTCAAAAATTTAGAACACGTTAGCGCGGATTCTCTTTCCAGCGGCCAGGTAGGTTACGTTACCGCAAATATCCGTGAGCCCCGGGAAGTAATTATCGGCGATACGATTACTGATTTAGATAACCCGGTTGAATATCCGCTTCCTGGCTACCGGGAAGTAAAGCCTTTGGTTTTCTGCGGTATATACCCTGTCAATTCCGGTGATTTTCTGGCGCTGCGCGAGGCAATGGAGAAATTAAGGCTTTCCGATTCCTCGTTTGTTTATGAACCGGAGAGTTCAAAATCTTTCGGCCACGGATTTCGCTGTGGCTTTTTAGGGCTCTTGCATATGGAGATTGCTCAGGAGCGCTTGCAAAGAGAATATGATTTAAATTTAATCCTAACTGTTCCCAACGTAGTGTATCGAATCAGAAAAAGAAACGGCGAGGTCATCCAGATAGATAATCCGAATGATTTACCTGCCTCTACCGAAATTACTCAGGTAGAAGAACCCTATGTCAGTGTCCTGATGATTATTCCGATTCACGATATCGAAGTAGTTTGCGATTTTGCCAAATCCCGACGCGGGATATTTGAGAGCAACGAGTATCTCACCGAGGACAGGGTGAGGCTGAATTTTACTATGCCGCTCTCGGAGGTTATCGTTGATTTTTATGACAGGATAAAGTCTCAAACCCGCGGGTATGGCTCGATTGATTATGAATTTTTGGGTTATCGGCCCACGGTGCTGGTGAAATTGGAAGTGGCATTAAACGACGTGGTTTACGATGCCTTTTCCTATTTAATTCACAAAGACAGGGCGTACGCCAAAGCTCAAGCTCTGATAAGCAAGCTTAAAGAGTTAATTCCCAGGCAATTGTTTGAAGTGCGGATTCAGGCTAAAATTGAAAACCGCATTATTGCTTCGGAGAGAATAAGGCCTCTGGGTAAAAATGTTACGGCTAAATGTTACGGCGGAGATATAACCCGGAAACGAAAGCTCTGGGAAATTCAAAAAAAGGGCAAGAAGCGCCTAAAGCGGTTCGGCAAAGTGGAGATTCCCCA
>CAYMKG010000067.1:0-1759 GCA_964391145.1 uncultured Planctomycetales bacterium | reverse complement strand
GGAAAAGATTACTTGAGATTCGTTGCTTTAGCCATATTCCTATCAGCGGTTTTTTCCGATGCCGTTGACGGCTATATAGCCCGAAAGAAAAAACAGCACACCCCGGCCGGATTGATTTTAGACCCCCTGGGCGATAAGATTCTCCTGATGAGCGCATTTATTTTTTTGCACCTGGTTGATACCGGAATAAAGTTTCCTCTATGGGTAACTCTGGTTGTAGTTAGCCGCGACGCAATTATTCTTTTGGGAATAATCGCTATATTTTTAGTGGGGCAGAAATTGGATATGCAGCCGACAATCTGGGGAAAGTTAACCACGGCTTTGCAGATGATTTCGGTAATTTCGGTTCTTGTAAAATTTAAATTTTCTTACATATTATGGACAATCGCCATTTTCTTTACCGTATTTTCCGGAATAGATTATATAAAGAAAGGTTTTAAGGTGTTATATGCTCCTGGCGGGAATTATAATTAGCTATTTATTGGGTTCTATTCCCACCGCTTATATCTTGGGAAAAATATTAAAAGGGATAGACATCCGGAGGTTTGGGTCAGGCAATGTTGGAGCAACCAATGCCTTTCGCCTCCTGGGCCCAGTCTGGGGAATCATGGTTTTAATCTTAGATGTACTAAAGGGTGTAATCCCGGTTACTGTACTGGCTAACCATTCTTTAGGTTATACAGAAATTTCTCCGGAGGTTTTAAGAATTCTGTTCGGATTCGCTTGTGTCTGCGGACACAATTGGACCTTATTTTTGCGGTTTAGAGGAGGAAAGGGAGTAGCTACGACTTTAGGCGTTCTAATCGGATTAGCGCTATCCGTGGTTGAGCTCAGGTTGATTCTTCTATTGGTTATTTTGGTTTGGCTGATTGTATTTCTAATCCTAAGATTTGTTTCGCTGGCCTCGGTGGCAAGCGCCTTATCATTTCCCGTATTTGTTTTTATTTTTCATCGCTCAAAGGAGCTATTAGTTTTAGGTATTGCGCTAGCAATTCTTATTGTGCTGCGCCATAAGAAAAATCTCCACAATCTCCTGCACGGAAAAGAGCGGCCCCTGTCTTTAAAATAGCTTATTGTAAGCGCTTTCTTTTGAGTCGCAAAATCTCTTGAAAATTAACGGAATTAGAGTTATATTTTAATTGAACAAAAAGGTTGTTTTTTTATAGTATGTTATTAAGAACTTTTAAAAAGTTTTTAATTATCCCCACCAGTCATGGGAGGGAGAGTCCTGCCCTTTTGGACACCTAAATTAAATTCAAGTTTAACTTGAAACTTCCCAAAAGGGCGGGATAACATTAAAAAAATGCGCGATTTAGTTTTTAAAAATCTAACTTCTCCGGACAGGAGAAAAAAAATGATTTCCAGTTGCGAAATTGACCGAAAGCAGGGTATGCTTACTATTATCCGCAGACATTTTATTTATAAGGTGATTGAAATTAAAGGCGCTTTGAAGGAAAAGCCCATATCTCAAATTTACATCCGTCGGATTTGCAACCGCGTGAAAAAACAGGAGAGCTTCTTCTGCCGCTTAAAAGGCGGTTTATACGCTAAAAGCAACGGAAGGGTCTATTTAATATTGTTTGGCCATTCTTTAAAAATTGATTTAAAACCTGCTTTTATGGCTTGACAAATATAGAAAGATAGGATATACTTATTTAATATTTAAAAAAAGTTTTAAATAATAAAAAAATCAAAAAATCCGGCATTTCTTTTCTGCCGTAAGAAGCAGAAAGAGTGCCACGGAATTAGCCGGATTGAC
>CAYMKG010000066.1:0-6223 GCA_964391145.1 uncultured Planctomycetales bacterium | reverse complement strand
TTGGCTCTATCGTCGGGAAAGGGGAGAAATTGGGAGGTCAACTGTCAAAGTTGCGCAATGGAATTAAAGGATATGGTGAGTAAATTTAAGTTAAGGGAGGCAGCCGCGAAAACAGCGTAATTTACGCCCTGCGCCTGTCTTTTATATAGATGCTCTTACCGAAGGTCTTAGCGTAGTTTTTTACCTCGTTTCCGATTTGGATTATGTGGCCGACGTGGTTAAGCGGGCGGTGTTCGTTAGTAGCTATTCCGATAGAGAGACTTAAAAGGGGAACCTTACAGAGTTGACCTAGCCTATTCTTCATAATCACGTAGCCTCTTTTTCTATCCTCTTCATTATAAAAATCCACAATAGTTTTGTCAAAATCACTTATAATTCTGTTGCATACCTGCTCGACGCAATCCGGGGTCGTAATAAAAATAAAATCATCTCCTCCGATATGGCCGAGGAAATCCGAAGAGCTGCCGTAAGTCTCTAAAGCTTTGATGATAATCAAGGCTACATGGCGTATGACTCGGTCTCCCATTTCAAATCCGTAGCGGTCATTGAACTCCTTGAATTTGTTTAGGTCTAAGTAACCAACGGCGAAGCGGGAATGAGATTTTATTCGCGCATCCAGCTCCTTTAATATCGAGACGTTGCCGGGTAATTTTGTTAAAGGATTGGCGTCGAGATCCCGGGTCATACGCACCAGCGAGGCCTTTACTCTGGCTAAAAACTCCCCGGGGTCAAAAGGCTTGTCAATATAATCATCCGCCCCCGCATATACAACCTTTATTTTGTCCATTGGGTCTTTTTTGTCCATTAATATAATTATTGGTATATTACGCAGGATAAAATTGTCCCGGATGGCTTTGCAGATTTCGATTCCGTTGATGTAGGTTGCCTGGAAATCAGCAATTACTAAATTGAACGTTTCTTTGGTTAATGTCTCTAATCCGTCTGCTTGATTTGAGCACACTTTTGTCTTATAGCCCTCTCCCATAAGAAGTGCAGCTAAAAAATCTTGGGTTTCTTTATCATTAACAATAATCAGAATATTTCCTTCGGAATCGGAATACATGGTTGGTTTAATCTTACTCCAGACATTTGAGTATTTTTTTGCAGGATTCCTGAATATATTTCATTGCCTCGGGATTTAAAACGAGATAGAAACTTCCGTTTATTCTCTGTCGAGGCTCTTCAAAAACTGCTTCCACCAGCAGTATATATTCCTCATCGCTGTAAGAGCCGACCGCAATGTTGATGATTTCCTGTATAGGGCCGCTAACCAAGGTAGGAATAGAAGGAATGATCAGTTTTTTTAACATAATGCTTAATGCACCGATGTACGAAGAAATGACAACGCTGCCCACCTCTTTTATTATAGACATTCCCATTTCGGTGAATGCACCCTTTTTTTTCTCTTCATCGTTGATTTTATAGCACATATCGATTAATTTAAAGGCGCTCTTTTCGTCGAGAACAAAGAGGATGTTTCCTTTTAGTTCTGATAAGATATGGCTGGACACGCTGATTGCTAACTGGCCTAAGTTCAATTTGTTCAAAATCTCTTCTGTTGGTAGTATATCCAGAGCCGGCAGGCGTAGGTTTATCTTTCTGCCCAGTATTTCAGAAAGCGCAATGCTTCCATGACCTGCGGAAATACTCCCCACCTCTCTTAGAATATCCATTTCGTCTTTCATAATCCCCTCCATTCTTTATTAAAATATCCTAAACCTAAGTCTTTGTCAAGCAAAATTGCGGCAGTAAGTGCGGCAGTAAGCGAATTTCGACCTAAGCGGAAAATTTATTGGTTTCAGGCGAGAAAAAGGGGCTAACTTTTCCAAAATAGATAACTTGCAGAGAATTTTTATCTGCGGTAAAATAGGGTCACCCTTTAATCCAATCGGGGGACACTCTTTGTGCCGAACCCCGCCCTTTCTACATAGTAGCGTAGGATTAGGGTAAGAAGGGGCGGGGCCGGTAACAAGGAGAAGGGGCAGATGATTAAGGATAACGTCAGAAAATTATTTGACCAGTTACCCTCGGGCGTCCAGTTGATTGCAGCGACCAAATCAAGGAGCGCTGCTGAGATTCTGGAGGCAGTTGAGGCAGGGATTAGGATCGTCGGAGAAAATTATGTCCAGGAGGCAGAGAAAAAATTTAAGGTTATCGGAAGAAAAGTCCAGTGGCATTTCATCGGACATCTACAGAGGAATAAGGTAAACAGAGCGGTTGAGATTTTTGATATGATTGAGACTCTCGACTCTTTTGAAATTGCTGGCCAGATTGATAAGGTTTGCAAATCGAAAGATAAGGTAATGCCGGTATTAATCGAGGTAAATTGCGCCGGGGAAAAACAGAAGTTCGGACTTTTACCCGAGGAAGTAGAATCGTTTATTGAGCGAATCCGACAATTTAAATATATAAAAATACTCGGCTTGATGACAATGGGACCTTTCTTAGAGAAACCAGAGGAATTGCGTCCATACTTTAAGCAGACCCGCCGGCTTTTTGAGCGGATAAAATCATTAAACCTGGCTAATGTAGAGATGAGGTATTTGTCGATGGGCATGTCAGACTCTTATCAGGTTGCTATTCAGGAGGGAGCAAATTTAGTAAGAATCGGAACCGCCATTTTTGGCAAAAGAAAGGCTTGACAAATTATTTTTTGGTGTTATACTGATAATGGAAATCGTTTTCAATAAGGAGTGGAGATAAATGCGCCGTGGTTTTGGTAGAGGGCCATATTGGTGGTATAATCAGTTTCAAGATGCTGGTTTTCGGATAACTGTTCCCCGTCAGGTAATCTTAGACCTCTTGAGTAAAACAGATAAGCATCTAAGCGCTGAGGATATATACCTTGAGGTACATAAGAGGTATCCCGCTATTGGTCTTACTACGGTATATAGAACCCTGGAGCTTTTAGTGAATATGGGTTGGGTTTTTAGATTTGACTTTGGTGATGGTCGAGCAAGGTATGAATTATGTCAGGGCCCAGGAGTAAGAAGACATCACCACCATTTGGTCTGCACAAATTGTGGCAGGGTTATTGATTATACGGAGCTTATTGAACAGGAAAAGGAGTTGATTAGCCAGACGGAAAAGGAGCTTTCGCGAAAGTATAATTTTAAGATTAATAATCATCAGATTCAGTTTCTTGGTTTATGTGAGAAGTGTAAAATGAATTATTAAAAAGGAAGCCAGCAACAAAGGAGGTGAATGAGATGCCAGGTGGAGACGGAACCGGTCCTGCAGGATTAGGGCCAATGACTGGAAGAGCAGCAGGTTACTGCGCAGGTTATTCTGTACCCGGCTACATGAATCCTATCCCCGGCAGAGGTTATTTTGGTCGAGGCTATTTCGGCTGGGGGAGGGGATTTTATGGCCGTGGTGGTGCACGAGGTCGAAGAAATTGGTATTATGCCACCGGGCTTCCCGGTTGGGTAAGAGCAGCACAGGGTCTTCCTGCCTGGGGAGGCTGGAGGCCATATCCTTATTATGGAGTTTCCCCTTATTATGGAGCGCCTTATGCAGCAGCGCCTTATGCATATCCCTATAATCCTTATAATCCTGCGGGTGCTGAGATTACTCCTCAGCAAGAAGCAGATATATTGAAGGATCAGGCCAGGGCTATGCAGGAGGAGATTAACTCCATAAACCAGCGCATAACTGAATTAGAGTCCGCAGCTAAGGCTGAGCAAAAATAAAGAACATGACAGCGCCAGTGCACAGGTGTCAGGAACAGAGAGTATAGTTGGGGTATACTTATGCACTGGTGGCGGTGTGTCGGCGTACTAAAAAGGGAGGCTAAACAGAATGAAAATAGCTATCTCTACAGACGGGGATTTTGTATCTGCTCACTTTGGCCGTTGTCCTTCCTTTACCATCGTTGAGATTGATAATAGTAAATTGATTAATAGACAAACCATTGTTAATCCCGGCCACCATCCGGGTTTTTTACCTCAATTCCTTCATCAAAGAGGAGTAGATTACATCATTGCCGGCGGTATGGGGCGTAGGGCAGAAGGTTTATTTGAACAGACAGGGATACAGATTATAGTGGGGGTAAGTGGCAGTATAGATGAGGTAATTGATAAGATAATTAAGGGAACGCTTGAGGGTGGCGAGAGTTTGTGTCAACCTGGTTCAGGTAGAGGGTATGGTATAGAAAAGACTGAATGTGAGCACCCTGAGGAGGAAGACTAATGAGAATCTGCATAACCGCACAAAGCAATAATTTAGAATCTCTGGTTGACCCCAGATTTGGCCGCTGTCAATATTTTATTATCGTTGACCCGGATACCTTAGAATTTGAGGCAGTGCAAAATCCCAGTATTAGTGTAGGCGGAGGAGCAGGTATTCAATCCGGTCAATTTATGGTTAATAAGGGCGTTGAGGTAGTTTTAACAGGTAATGTTGGCCCTAATGCCTATGCTACCCTACAAGCAGCAGGGATAGAGATAATTACCCAAGTTAGTGGCAAGGTTTCCGAAGCAATTGAAAAATATAAAAAAGGAGAACTTTCATCTGCAGTTAGTGGACCTAATGTAGCTGCTCACTTTGGTATGGGAATGGGGGGCGGTCGAGGCATGGGTAGAGGTAGAGGAACAATATCTCAGCCTCAGACCCCACCTGTGAGTAAAAACGAAGAACTGAAGATGTTAAAGGAACAGGCTAAGGCAATGCAGGAAGAGATAAAGAAAATTACTCAAAGAATTGAAGAATTGGATAAAGATAAGAAAGTGGAGGAGTGAGGTATGGCGGCTATTGTAGATAAAGAGAAATGTACTGGATGCAAAAGTTGTGTAGAGATTTGTCCTGTTAATGCAATAAAGATACAAGACGATAAAGCAGTTATAAGTGATGAATGTGTAGAATGTGGTGCTTGTGTAAACGAGTGCCCAAGCGAAGCAATTTCAGTTCCAAATAGATAAAGGAGGTAAATCATGCCATTCGGAGATGGAACCGGACCATTTGGCCAGGGTCCAGGAACAGGTAGAGGTAGGGGAATGGGCCGCGGAGGCGGCAGAGGCAGGATGGGTGGAAATCGTCCCGGCGCTGGACCTGCTGGTGAGTGCGTGTGTCCTAACTGCAATGCAAGAGTTCCCCATCAGGCAGGTGTTCCCTGTTATACAGTGAATTGCCCAAAATGTGGCTCGCGGATGGTTCGTGCCTGAATTTAGATTTTCTAATTATCTAATTAACCACTCACCAATTACCTAAATGATAATTTCTGTTGCCAGTGGAAAGGGTGGCACAGGTAAAACTACAGTTGCCACAAATCTGGCACTTTCTTTAAATAAAGGCGTCCAGTTCCTCGATTGCGATGTTGAGGAACCAAATGCCCACATCTTTTTAAAGCCAGATATCCGGGAGGGTTATCCCGTAACCATTCCTGTGCCTGAAGTCAATTTATCTGATTGTAACTTCTGTGGTAAATGTGCACAGGTATGTGCCTTTAATGCTATCGCGGTTATCAAGGATAAGGTATTGGTCTTTCCAGAGTTATGCCACGGCTGCGGCGCCTGCTCTTATCTTTGTCCTCAGGGTGCAATAAAAGAGGCAGGCAAAGAGATAGGGGTATTAGAAATTGGATATAGAGATGGTCTTGAATTCATTCACGGCCGGCTTAATATCGGCCAGGCAATGTCTCCTCCTTTAATCAGGGCGGTAAAGGAATGCATCAATTTTTCCAAAACCGTAATTATTGACGCCCCCCCAGGCACATCCTGTCCAGTTATTGAATCAATTAAAAGTAGTGATTTTTGTCTTCTGGTTACCGAACCAACGCCGTTTGGATTGAATGACTTAATTTTGGCTGTCCAGACTCTTAAGGAATTAAAGATTCCCTTCGCTGTAATTATTAATCGTTCAGATTTAGGAAACCAGGGAATAGATGATTATTGCAAAAAAGAAAAGATACCCATACTGATGAGGATTCCCTTTAAGAAGGAGATTGCTGTGGCTTATTCAAAGGGTATAACAATTGTTGATGCCTTGCCGGAATATAGAGAAAAGTTTGTTACTTTATATAAGGTAATTAAAGAAAAGAAGAAGTGAACCCCGCACCTTCTTTGTATTCATTCCGCACCTTCTTTGTATTCATCGTGCGTCTTTGGAGGGATTTAAATAAGATGTGTCAAGTTTATCTTTTAAAAATTCAAAATAAAAATACAGTTTTGAATAAAAGAGAAGGTGCGGGGTGAAGCAGATTGTCATTATCAGCGGTAAGGGTGGC
>CAYMKG010000065.1:0-6224 GCA_964391145.1 uncultured Planctomycetales bacterium | reverse complement strand
AGAAACAACAAAGAGACTACTACGCCAAGTATAGCCTGTCCGTTTTTTTCAGGCAACATTTGAAAGTTTTATCTGATTGCCTGGATAATCAGGGCTTTATCCAGTAAATTCAGCTCCTCTTTATCGACTAAAAATCTCTCAACATCCCTTTTTATAAGGGGACGGTTCTCTCTAACTGTCTGAAAGATAATAAGTTAAAGATAAATTCATTCAAAAATAGTATTCAATTCCTTTACTATTTTGTTTCTCAAATTGACTTTTCTATGAGTCTTAACATCTTTAAGCAAACTTCTTTCATCATCAGTTAAATTTTCTAAAAATTTATATCTCTTAAGACATCGCTGAAGTAATCGTTTATGGTCTATATGTCTATCTCTACTTATCAAATCCTGTAAATCTGCCCAATCATATCTACTGGTCTGCAAATTATCAAAAAAGCGCTGCGGAGCAAATTCACTCCTTACATTCCAAAATTTAAGAACTACTAAAGGTCGAATTACATCTAATCTTAAAGGCTTAAGCGCATATAGTTCTAAATCGTATACATCCCTTGCACGAGCACGCTGGTAAGTAGCCCTTATCTTCTCAGCTAAAAGTTCTTCTAATTGAAATGATTTAATCAAGGGCGGAGAAAACTCCAAGTATTTAAAATAGCTTTGATTAATTAAAGGAAATTGGACTAATGGTAAAATTGGTGCCTCTCGCAAACTAAGGTCAAACTCAAAAAATCCTTTTCTCCAAGCGTGATGATAATTTATCTTTGCTCCACAGGAAAGCTTATCATTGCTTACATAAAAATCCTTCATTTCAACAGTAAATCTAATATCGTAATAGGTTCTATTAAAGATAGAGACAATTTCTAATATAACATCATCGGGCTCTTTCCTTTCTAAATAAGTAAAGTCAAGGTCTAAAGAAAATCTCGCTTGTCTGCCCAATATACACTTTCTTAACATAGTGCCGCCTTTAAGAGCCATCTTATCTAACAAGTTTTCTTCCTCAAAAATCTTCAAGCAATAGGTTAAAAGCACATCGCGCTCAGCAACTACCAAGTTAACCTTTGCCCCATTAGCAAATAAATCAATAAATTTCTGCTCAATCATCGGATTTCAATCTCAGTCTTAAGTAGTTGGCAAGGCACATTTATAATCAAATTCCATTTGGTGTTCAGATTTCCTTCTTTACCCCATCTTGCTGCAGAAGCTAAAGGAATCTTATTGCGCCCCACACACTTTAATAAAAAACTCTCTAAGTCCTTGGTTAACTTTATACCTAAAAAATCAAATAAAAAACCTAACCTTCTACATAGTGCATTACTTCTGGTTCTGGCTAAATATTCTTTAATCCTTTTGTAATCAAGTCGCTCATATGAGCGCCAGATTATTCTAACTATCTCTTCTATCCCCCCAACCAGTTCCTCTCGGTCAATAGCATCTAAAACTGTCTTCTCTAAATCCGCCATATTGACCTCTTCATTAAAAACTTTGACCTTATTCCAACCGAAGAACTTATGCCTGAGAAGTTTTACAAAGTGAAATTCAATATTCTTTAATTCTATCACTGGTCTTTGCCTTAACAGGACAATGTAAATTGTTCTGGGCATCTGAGTAGTCAAACCATGGTAAAGACAGGCAATGCGATAGGAAAAATAATAGGGCTCATTCAAGGTCTTGATGATAACATATGGGTTCATATCCGGGGCTACCTTTTCTACGCCTCGGTCCGCAGAAACTAACAAGAATTTACCAGCAGTAATCCGCTCAAGCCATCTTTTAGTAACTAATCGATGAGCTATCTTTCTGGCACTGCCATAGTTACATTTTAAAATAGCCATTATGTCTTTATGAGTAACGAATTTGCGTTTATCCCATTCTAATTGCAGTATTAACCTTGCTTCTTTTGAGGATAGACTTCTAATCATAAAAATCACCTTACATAATAGTATGGATTTTGTTCCCTTATAGGGAACATTATATATATTTCACTTAAATACGTCAATTAAAAAACCATTCCTTCCTTCTGATTATATATAAAGGGATGACTCCTCTAACAACCTGAAAAATAATAAGTTAAATTTTAGATTAAATCTCTTCTTGTAAAGGTCAATGTCCAAATTATGCTTACAACCAAGATGCCAGTTATCAAAATTGACCAGAAATTTTTTGCTCTCCATCTAAAATATCTGATGCCAATAATAGCAAAGAATACAAATAAGACTAAAAATAGAATAAGCCAATCCATATTAAAAATATTAAATATACTTGTTAAGTTCGCGCCTTAGGATATCATTCTGTCTATATCTATGTTCGAGAGATTTTAAAATTAAAGGGGCATTTAGCCCCTTTCATAAGCATAAGTTCTCCCCGAACTTTGCAATTACGAACTACTCGTTTGTGGAGAATTATATTTCCTCCTGCTTCTTTCGCTTCTCCTGTTTTTTCTCCGGCTCTTCTTTCCCGTAGTATCTGTATTTATATTTGTAGTAATAAGGGTAGGGCACGATAGCCTCGGTTTGAGGTTGGGTGTGATTCAGGATTACTCCGGAGATTTTTCCGCCCATAGATTCCAGCTGAGTTTTGGCACGCATTAGGGCATCGCGGCTGGTTCGGCCAATCTCATAGACAATAACCGCGCAATCTAATTTAGGAGCTAAAAGGCTGGCATCAGTTACTGGAAGAATCGGGGGTGAATCAAAAAGAATAACATCAAATCTGCGTTTAAATTCTTCGATTAGAGGGGTTAACTCTTTTGATTCTAAAATCTCCGCTGGATTAAAGGGTAAGCTTCCGCTAGGAAGAATCCAGATATTATCTATGCCGGGAGATCTGGATATAATTTCATCGAGCTTCATTTCTCCCAGCATAATATCCGCGACGTTCCTCAGTGCCTGGTCTAAGTTTACTGCGCCAGTGAGAAGTTCATTAAAACCCGGCTCTCTCTCTATGCCAAAGGTCTTAGCCAAAACCGGACGCCTCAAGTCAGAGGAAACCAACAGAGTCTTTGCGCCGGCTTGTGCCATTACAACGCCTAAGTTAGTCATAATTGTAGTTTTTCCTTCTCGCGGGCCTGAACTGGTAATAAGAATGGTTTTTTTGGATGGGTCTAATTTCAGATTGGTGCGGATATTGCGAAATGCCTCAGTTGCAGGAGAGCTTGGCCTGTAATGGGCAATTAGACGCGCAAGTCTCTCTTCTTCATCGCTCTTTTTAGGCGCAGGCAGTACTTTCCCTGTTAATCTAAAGAATATTCCTCGCTTCTTATCAATCTTCTCTGCAATGGAAGGGACAATTCCCAAAACCGGCAATTTCACTACTCTTTCTACATCCTCAATAGTGCCGATGGAGGTATCCAGCGTCTCTCGGACAAAAGCAAGAGTCACTCCTAAGATTAACCCCATCATCCCGCCAATTAAAATTCCGAGATTCTTATTGGGAGAGACAGGCGCACTAGGCATAACTGCCGGGTCAACTATGGAAATATCGCTGACCTTCTCTGCTTCAGAAATGCGCGCCTCCTCAAGTTTCTCCTTAAGCATAGCATAGAGCTTCTTATTAACCTCGACCTCGCGGCTTAAGCGGGCATATGCCAACTCTTGGTCAGAGAAGCCTTTTACTTGCTCTTCTAAGTCTTTAATCTGCTCTCTAATTTGTTTAACCCGAGGATGCTTCTCAGTATATTTTTGCAACAACGCCCCGAGTTCAAACTCCAGGTCAACCAATTTTTTCTGAATTGGTTCGGCTAATCTTATGTGTTTGACCTCATCGCCGAATTGCTTTAATTGCTCCTCGGTCTGCTTTAGCCTATTTTCCAAAGAGGATAACTGCTCTTCAATAAACTGACGGGCGTGGCGGGCCTGTTTGGTCTTCTCTAATAGATTTTCTTGGACATATACCCTGGCTACAGTATTGGCTAAAACCATTGCCTCTCTGGCAGTATCAGCAGTAGTAGTAATGCGAATGATATTGGTGCGTTCAATCCTCTCGGTCTCAATACTACCTTGAAGTCTGCTTACGGCTCTATTGACCTCTGATAATGAAGAATCCTCGTCAATCATTCCCAAACGCAGAGCGACCTTTTTCATAATTGGATATCCCCTGATTATCTTTGCCTGAGACTCCATTGTATCAGCGGGGGTATAGACAATCCATTCAGTAAGCAGTCCGGCAATAGTCTTTCGCTCCTCAATCTTAACTGTTGCACTTGCTTTATAAAACACTGGCTGCCGGGAAAGATAGACTACGCTAGCAATAGTAACAATAAGAAAGGTTATGATTATAACCAGTTTTCTCTTGCGAAAGATTCTTAAGTAGTCTCTTAGATTTAATTCATATTGTGGCACAGCCACCCCCTATTTTTTCACCATAAACATAGCATAGAATAAAAGACTTATCAAGATTTTTTTGAGGGACACCCTTGTATTCAGCGCAAAGGGTGTCCCTATTATTTTAAGGTTACTTGACGCAATATTCTTTTTCTGTTAAACTTAAAGTCAATATTGTATTAATTTTAATAAAAGCCTAACCCTATGAATTATATAGAAGTAGAACAGCTCACCAAAGACTTTATCCCTCCACTTTCTTTCCGTAAATTGCTAAGATTAGATTTTAAACACAGGAAGCCAACCCGGGCGCTTGAGGAGGTTTCATTCTCACTAAAGAAAGGTCGGATTCTTTGCATCTTAGGGCCGAATGGAGCAGGAAAAACAACGCTTCTTAAGATAATTTCAACCCTAATCCTGCCAGACAAAGGGACGGTTACTGTGAATGGTTATCAGGTGGGCAGGGATGATGAAAGGATTAAATCGCTGATTGGCCTGGTTACTCCTGGAGAAAGAAGCTTTTACTGGCGCCTGACTGGCAGGCAGAATCTTGAATTCTTTGCAGCGATGTATGGACTGGATAGAAAAACAACGAGAGCCAAGATCAAAGAACTCCTCTCTGTCTTGCAGATAGACTATCAGGAACAGGATAAACGATTTGATTCCTATTCTACAGGAATGAAGCAGAAATTCGCCTTAATACGCGCGCTCCTTAACAATCCCGAACTTCTCCTGTTCGATGAGCCGACAAAAAGTTTAGATTATAAAGCAGCCTTAGAGTTTAGGAATTTTATAAAAGAGAGTCTGGTTAAAAAACAGGGAAAAACAATAATCTTTACAACTCACCATATGGATGAGGCAATGGACTTCGGCGAGCAATTCATAATATTGCATAAAAGCAGACTTTTTGCCTATGGAACCCTGGATGAATTAAGAGAAGAGGTCAATAGTCCCACAGCAAACCTGGGTGAGATTTTTTTAAAAATGACTGCAGGAGTTGACTAAATATGTTAAACCGAGCGCTGGCTTTCTTGAAAAAAGACTTTTTAATGGAGTCCAGTTATAGATTACCCTTTTTACTCAATATCTTTGCTGTTCTTGTGAGTATTTTAAGTTATTTCTTTATTGATAAATTATTTGGCCACCGGATGGTCGGCCACCTGGAAAAATTCGGCGTAAATTATTTCTCATATGTTCTTTTAAGTATGGCTTTCTTCAATTACATCGGCGTTGGTTTGGGCTCTTTTTCCAACCGTATCCGTGTGGAGCAGATGCAGGGAACATTAGAGGCGATTCTTTTAACCCCAGCCAGAATTTCAATTATTCTATTCTCATTAACTCTCTGGAATCTCTGCTTTGCTACTCTGAATATGACTATCTATATCTTATTTGGTATTTTTTTATTTAAGATTAATTTCGGTAATATTAATTGGACATCTACGCTGGTGGTATTGCTTTTAACCGTTACCTCTTTTAGCGGCCTAGGTATACTCTCAGCGAGTTTTATTATGGTTTTCAAGCGGGGAAATCCGGTAAACTGGCTAATTAGCAACCTGGAAGGCCTGATTGGCGGGGTGTATTTTCCTATTACGGTAATGCCTGTTTGGCTGCAGTTTGCAGCAAGATTCTTACCGATTACTTACGCCATTCAGGCAATCCAGCTGGCAGTTTACAGAGGATTTACTGTAGCCCAGCTTAGCAAAGAGATTGGCTTTCTCCTTTTATTCTCTTGTGTACTTCTGCCCTTAGGCTTTGCCTCATTCAAATACGCTCTAAAAAGAGCCCGTCGCCAAGGAAGCCTCCTGCAGTATTAGATTTGGGGACGGTTTCAAATATAAGGAAGCTTTCTTACCGCAACTTTGACAGAAAAATAGGTTTTTGACCCTCTTTTGAATTCAAAGAGGGT
>CAYMKG010000064.1:0-6408 GCA_964391145.1 uncultured Planctomycetales bacterium | reverse complement strand
TCCTGGGTTTTAAGACTTGCCGAAACCATCCAGACCAAAGGAAAAAGGCAGCTGATAGCTACAGTAAGCAGAAAAAGGTGGATGAGAAAATTAATGGTAATCCCCTTGGTTCGGTAATATATATCTGCCTTCATACAATATTACAATTCTTGTCTAATGTTACGTAGGTAACCTTCGTAACTTTCATAACCTTTTAAACATAGCGGACGCGCTTAGAAAAGCGGTATTGGATAAAAGAAACAATAACTAAAATAAACCCAAAGGTAATACCCTGAGCGCAGGCGTATCCAAAGCGGGAGGAACCCCGCATCGAAGCCAGTATTCTTAAGACCGGGACAGAGGTATAGCCTCCTAATTCGCCTCCGACCAAACCTATAATCAGGACAAATGCCTGCATTGTGCCCAGAACAGTCAAGATTGCCACCAGCACCGTTACCGGAAGCATTAGCGGAAAGGTAATATTTTTAAAGCATTGCCAGGCGTTGGCCCCATCCACCCTGGCAGCTTCATAAAGCTCCTGCGGAATTGTCTGAAGTCCGGCTAAAAATATTAAAAATCCCCAACCAAATCCCTTCCAGGAATGGACAACTGCTACGGTGGTCAAAGCAATCTCCGGGTCAGAAAGCCAGCTATGCACTAATTGCGGAAAACCGATGCCTATCAACAGCCGGTTCAACAAATTAGCTCCGTCTATATCGCTGAGGATGTAGTGCCAAACCATACCCACCACCATCTCTGACAAAATAGGAGGGAGAAAGAAAATCACCCGGTAGAAGCTCTTAAGACGAATCTCGCGGTCACAAGCCCAGGCCAGAGTAAAGGCTAAGATATTCTGCAAAGTAAGAGCGATGAGAGTAATATAACCGGCATTTAACATCGATTGCCACCAGTATTCGTCAGTAAATACCTCCTTGAAATTCCCTAACCCAAGGAAAGTCTTTATAGGGTCTATAGCGTTCCATTTATATAAACTCAGCTGAAATACCCAGGCGAAGGGTATAAGATAGAATATCGCGAAGATAGTGACAGCCGGAAGAACAAAGGCGTAGTTTTCCAATATAGATTTTAGCTTCATTCGTTAATGTGTTTTAGGGTTATAGAATTGTTGCCCATAAGCCATATGCTATAAGCCATTTGCTAAAGGAATAGGGCTATTGTGTTATAGGGTTATAGGGTTGTTGCTGTTAACGCAAGTAACTCTATAACGCAAGTAACCCAATAACGAAATTATGGTTTCACTTTTGATAATTCTCTCTGTTTAATTTCCTGCACCTCAGCCGCAATGAGCCTTGGCTCTTTTTTTCCCATAATAATTAATTGTATGCCCCTGTCAAAGGCTTCAATTACTGCCGGGAATTCAGAAACACCCCAAATATTTGGATGCGTGGTTAATTCCATATCATCGGCGAATTGGGCTAAAACCTGAGAGATTTCGCCAAGGCAGTTCTTGTTTGCGGGAAGATTATTGGTTTCTTCGGCTAAATAGGCTTGCTGCTTTACATCGGTCAGCCACTTGAGAAACTTAACCGCTTCTTCTCTCCTCTCTGAGCGGGCATTAACCATTAGAGAGGAACCGGCTCCTCCCCAGATACTTCGGGGATACTCGTCGCTTACCTTGGGCGGAAGCATTACCCCATAATCAAGATCTGGATTCATTCCTTTATACACGTTAACGCACCAGGAGCCGTTAAATGCAAAAACTGCCTTTTCGTTGGCAAAAACCCTCTCGGCAGTTTTATTCACCATCGTAACAATACCCTCGATTAAAATGCCTGATTCACTCATCTGTTTAAACAAATCCAGAATTTTAATCCAATCAGGATCGGTATAAGGCACTTCGCCCCGGATTGTAGCCAGGACCTTGTCTTTGCCCATCAGATTAAAAGCCAAATTATTTGCCAGGCAGTCAATCATCCAAAGCTCCGCCCAACCGGAAACCAAACCCTGCAAGTCGGCTTCCTTAATCTGCTTACCTATATTAAGGAACTCCTGAAAGTTCTGGGGTGGCTCTTCAGGATTGAGCCCTAATTGCTTAAATAAGTCCTTATTATATACCATCTGAATCGTGGTAACATCAAGAGGCGCACCATAAATCCCGGGCTTAACCCCATAGGAATTATTCTCGAAAAACCTATTCACTGCCAAGGCCTTTTCAAAAAAGGAGTTTTGCCACTCATTGTCATTTTCTTTCATATAAGAAGTCAAATCCAAGATGTGCCCGGCTTTTATAAACGCGGCAAAATCCCTTTTCTCGCCGAGCACCCCAAAAATATCGGGCAAATTATTGCCTTGAGCTGCTGCGCGAACCTTCTGCGTGTAAGCATCAGAGGGGGCATAGAGTTCAAAATTAACCTTAATGCCAGTATCTTGCTCGTATATTTTGGCCAACTCATTAAATGTTGGGTGCCTGTCGGTCATCCAGTGCCAAACAGTAATAACCGGCTTTTCTGCTTCCTCTGTCCTGGAGGCACATCCGCTAAAACCAAAAAGGCAAAAAACAAATATAAAAATGACAGAGCCTAATTTAAAACTTTTTAAAAGTCTTTTGATAATCCTGCTTCTCTTTTCCATTAGCTCACCTCTCCTCAAACCTCGTTATCATCCCATTATCACCCTGACTTTATGTATTTTACCATCATTGTGAGGTTTAATCAAGTTTCCATCTATCTTTTGGCCATCTACATAAATTACCTCTACTCCTTTTTGCACACCCCTGGGGTTCCTTACTTCTATATCGTAAATCGCTCCGCGGAAAGGTCTGCGGATAGAAAACCTCCTCCAATGGGAAGGCACGCAGGGGTCGATTCGCAATCCTTCAAAATCGCGCCGCGCACCTAACACCCACTCAGTGATTGCCATAAAACTCCAACCCGCAGAGCCTGTTACCCAGCTAAATCCGCCTTCGCCGTAAAGATAAGGATGCTGGGGACCGACCAGATATTCAGCCATAGCGTAAGGTTCGGTTTTGTATAAGTCGTAGTTCTTCTGCTTGTTTGGCAATATCTTCTGAAAAGTTGAATATGCAAAATCGCCGAAGCCGGATTTCAACAGCCCGACAATCATAAAGGTTGCTGCATGAACAAATACCGCGGCATTCTCCTTTGTGCCCTCTGAAAACATACTGATTCTGCCAAGTTGCGGATAAAATCGGGAATAAGCCGGATAAAATAAAGCCAGGCCACAAGGCCCGTCTAAATATCTTTTAACGGACTTAACAATCTTTGTTAGTTTAGCTGTGCCAGCAATACCTGATAATAATGCCCAAGCCTGAGAATTCAAAAATATCCTGCCCTGTTTATTTTTCTTGCTTCCATATACAAAACCCGAATCAGTAAATCCGCGCACATACCAATTCCCATCCCAGGCAACCTTATTTATTCGCCTGGCCATAATTTTTGCTTTATGGAAATACGCCTCTGCCTTAATTTTGTTGCCGATTAAACCCGCCAGTTCTGCCAGCATCTTTAAAGAGCGGACTAAGCTCTGCGCAAGCCACACGCTCTGGCCTTTCAGTTTAATTCCCGCTGAATCGATAGCATCGTTCCAGTCAGCATGCCCTATTAATGGAAGGCCCTTGTCGCCCACATCGTTAAAGGTAAAATTAAGATTCGCCTCCAGATGTTCAAACAAAGTTCCGCGGCCGTCTGTAGTAGGCTTGCCGGAAAATTCCGGGTCGATACGCCAGCCTCCGATCCACTTATCTCTAATATAGGTAATGCGTTTATTTAAAATACCTTTATCTCCTGTCTCCTGTATATAAGCGTAAACCAAAGGAGTAAGCCAAACCTGATGGTCTTTGTTCGGACGGAATTGATGAGGACCCTGAGTATCTGACCATCCTGGCGCAGCGCTGCCGTCCCGCCGTATAAGCGAGGCCAGCTTAAGAATTTTCTGCCGGCTGATTTCGGAATTTAAGGAAAGGATGCATTCTGCGTCCTGGGCTGAATCGCGATAGCCCTTTCCGCCGGAACCCTCGTGATAATAAGAAGGCGAGCGGCTCCAGAAATTGCAGATGTAGAGCTGGTATTTCAACCAGGAGTTCACCAGCAAATCGAGTTTGCGGTCGGGAGTATTTATGAGGACAGTATTTGATATGCGCCTCCTCCAGACTGACCTGGTATTCTCAAATTCGCTCCTGGCAGTCTGGATATTGCGGTATTTTTTGATTAGCCTGCTTATCTTGGCTGCACTTCCGAGCTGACCTAAAACAACTGTAAGCTCCTTTGTCTGGTTTGCCTTCAAATTAACCGTATGTCTGAAAACAGCGATTCCGTCTTCTCCGGAACATATTCGCTTATCGTTCTTACAATTTGCCATTTGCCATTTGCCATTTGCCAACAGGGCTTCAGGCCTTTCTTCAGTATTATACCTGCCCAGGAATTCGTGCTTGCGCACCCAGTAACTTCTTACGGGCAGGGAACTGGCAAAAAAGGCATTCCCTTCAAAAGGGCGTATATTCATCCCTTGCCAAAAGGCGGTCTTTTTGGCAAATATCGCTTGATGCGTAACGTCAAACCATATGCGGTTATAGAGATTCATTATGTTGCGATAACGCAATTCCTCATGGTAATCGCCTAGGAGCCATTCAACGTAAGGATAAATTTGTAAACAGCGCGCCCTTCTGGTTTCATTTTCAATCCGCACAATCCAAACCTCGCAATCGTCATTCTCAGGAACAAAATAGGAAATTTGTGTTTTTATCCCGAAATACCTTGACTCAATTACGGTATAACCCAACCCGTGTCGGCACCGGTAGAAATCAGGTTCAACGCGCAGCGGCTGGTAAGTTGCACTCCATATCTGGGCGCTTTGCGCTTTGCGCTTTGCGCTTTGCGTCTCCTTA
This sequence comes from uncultured Planctomycetales bacterium, assembly GCA_964391145.1. Classification (GTDB taxonomy): domain Bacteria; phylum Omnitrophota; class Gorgyraeia; order Gygaellales; family JAHJCI01; genus CAYMKG01. The sequence continues at coordinate 1,565 of CAYMKG010000064.1, read as the reverse complement.
ATATAAACGTAGCGGCCTGGGCGGTCAAAGTGCCAGTTCTCCGGAGACCACCTCAAAATACGGTGAGTGCGGCAATCCCGGTAAAAACTATACCCACCGGCACACTGTGAGATTATCGCACAGTATCGGCTGTTAGTTAGATAGTTAATCCACGGCCGGGGAGTCAAGGGCGTGATAATAATAAACTCCCTGCCATCTTGACTAAAATGGCCGTATTTTTTCATCATATTGCAATCACCTGCATATTCTTCTTAAAGTTATTATTATCACCTCCACAATATTGGAGCCAATCCAATAAGTTCAGCCTTTTCAAGACGAATACCAGAGCGCTGTTTGTTTGTATCAGACAAGGCTCGGGACCAAACAACCTCGCCCCTGATGTAAAAAGGGCCTCGATTCTCAGGCAATTCCAACCACATCTCTAATCGCGTCTGTGGAGAAAATTTTTCTTTGCTCTCAATGCCAATCCCGTGAGCGCTGATATCCACTGTCTCGGCCTTGTACTCCTCATCTTGACCAGCAGCCAGGATTCTTATCGGGAGCGATTTGCGAATACGGGCAAATATGCGGCGATCGTTTGAATTATTTATTCGCATGGCTACTTTTCCTTTCTCCGTGGCTTTTTAATAGGGTTAAATTAACACAAATTCACCAAAAAGTCAACGCCATTATTTCTTATAAAATGGGGGCGGTTCTATTTTCCTTTTCTGCGGGCCTGGGCGCTCTGTTAGTGGAAACAAAATTCTTAACAGAAGTAGTTATCTGTGATAGAAATTTTATGACGAGACTTTCTGAAAATAAACTTACAGCACTCTCCCAGACCCTGTTTGATTCCTCTAAGATACTCTTTGCTGCATTAGTTGCAGCTGACTTTATCAAATTCACAATCTCAATTAAACTCTTAATTGTAACAGGTCTGTTAAATATATTAATAATAGGTTTAATACTTCGACCTGTTCCAGTACCAGAAACTGCTTTTCCTGAAGTGTGAGAAGCAATCGAATCAAAGCCGTAATATTTAAAACCTTTTGCCACTTTTCAAAATCCTCTTCCTGCCAAAGATAACCCGTCTCCTCGAACCAATAATTAAGCGGTACTTTACTTATCTTAGCTAAAACATATTCATCCTTCAGTAAATTTACAATCAATTTGATATAGCTTCCTAAATCTTGAGGTAATCGGCAGTAGCAGAGATAAACTCCCTTGCCAGACGCCTCGCCTCTTCTGTGCTTGCCTTATTATCCCTTGGCCAATCTCTCAGCAAATCTTCAGATTGAAGATGTAAACCACCGTCCTTCCTATACTTTATATAGTCTGGCTCACTACCTGACTTAGCTAATTTATCTCCTGCTCTCTACTTCTTGCTGCCTGGCATACTCTCAAAGAAAGCATAATAATCAAAATCTTCCCCATAAGATTGCTCTGCTTTTCCCTGATTTTCCTCAATAGTTGCTGTGTTATCTTTAGAATTGGTTTTTTTGCCATTAACAGGTTTATTCTCTATTTCACTTCTCTCTTTTATAAACTCCTTTGCCTTTTCATCCCAGATATATCCTTCACCTTCA
>CAYMKG010000063.1:0-6495 GCA_964391145.1 uncultured Planctomycetales bacterium | reverse complement strand
TTTATTATACATAAATAACCCTAATTTCGTAATCCTAAACAATCAATACCTTACTCCTTCGGTTTTGGTCAGCTTCCGAAATTCTTGCATCAGAAGTCTGGTAATCTTTCCGGGCTTGCCGCTACCGATTCGCCTTCCGTCAACGCAAATCACCGGCACAATCTCAGCTGCCGTGCCGGTTAAAAACGACTCATCGGCAATATAAAGCTCGTGACGAGTAAGCACGTGCTCATGCGTGGGAATGGAAAGCTTTCTGGCAATACCCAAAACCGTATCCCGGGTAATTCCTCTTAACGTGCCCATACACTGGGGCGGCGTATAGAGCTGCTGACCTTTCACCAGAAAAAGATTATCTCCGGTGCATTCGGCAATGTAACCCATCGAATCCAGCATAATCGCCTCTTGAGAGCCGGCGTTGTTTGCCTCAATCTTAGCCAGAATGTTATTTAAATAATTCAAGGATTTCACCTGCGGATTCAACGCCTCGGGATGATTGCGGATGGTAGGAACCGTGATTATCTTAAGCCCCTGCGTATAGAGTTTCTCCGGATACAAGGCAATCTTATCGGCAATAATGATAACGCTTGCTCTACCTATGCATTTACGCGGGTCCAATCCCAAATCGCCTTCGCCCCTGGTTACTACAAGGCGAATATAAGCGTCGTTAAGGCGATTTGCCTTCAAAGTCTCGATTACCGCTTCAGTCATTTGCCTCTTAGAGAGGGGAATCTTAATCATAAGGCTGTGCGCCGACTCAAAAAGGCGGTCAATATGTTCTTTTAGCTTAAAAACAAGACGATTATAAGAACGAATTCCTTCGAATACACCGTCTCCGTATAAAAGCCCGTGGTCGAATACTGAAATCTTTGCGTTATTCTTACTGTAGAACTTGCCGTTAATATAAACTTTCATTAAGCCTCCTTTTCTCCGTTCAAGGCCGAGGCCTGAACCAAATATATTAAGAGTATTGTTGCAATAATCCGTCTTTCAAATAAAACAGCTTCTCAGCCACACCGGCGATTTCCTGGTTATGGGTTACCAAAACCACGGTCATCTGGCGTTCTCTATTTAACTGCTTTATCAGCCCGACAATCTCCTTGCCGGTAGTTGAATCCAGATTACCGGTCGGCTCATCGCAAAACAGCAAATCCGGCTGATTAATCAAAGCGCGCGCTATGGCTAAGCGTTGTTGCTCCCCTCCGGATAATTGAGCGGGAAAAAACCTAATCCGCTGGCTTAGTTTAACATTATCGAGCAGGCCTTTGGCTTCTTCTGTGATATTCCTTTTTCTCTTTCCCTTTATCAAAGCAGGAATCAGGATGTTCTCCAGAACATTAAATTCCGGCAAAAGATGATAGAATTGGAAGATAAATCCGATTCTTCTGTTTCTTAATTCAGCAAGCTCGCTGTCGGAAAAAGAATATATATCCTTTCCGTCAAATATAACCTCTCCCTGAGTTGGATAATCCAGGCCTCCGAGGAGATGGATTAAGGTTGACTTTCCCGCGCCAGAAGGGCCGAGGATGGCAACGAATTCTCCCTTTCGGATTTGTAGCTCTATGCCTTTTAAGACATGCAGCTTCTCAGCGCCGTGATTATATATTTTGTGTAAATTACTTACTTCCAACATCGAAATAACGAAATAACCTTTTACTCATACCTGAGGGCCTCAACCGGATGCATTCTTCCGGCGTGCAGCGCCGGGTAAATCGTAGATAAAACCGTAATCGCTAAGGCTGCAGAAATTATCAAAGCCACGTCCGGCCAAAGGTTCAGCGATATGGGCAGGTGGTCAAGATAATAAATGTCAGCCGGCAGCTTCACGAACTGATATTTCTCAAGCAAAAAACAAAGCAACCAGCCGAGCCCAAGCCCCAAAGTTATTCCGATTAAACCGATTGTCAATCCTTCGAAGATAAATATCCTGCGAATCCGCCTGCGTGACATCCCTATGGCCTTTAGTATCCCGATATCCTTAGTCTTCTGGACAACCATCACGATGAGAGTGCTTATAATATTAAAGGCAGCTACCAGAACGATTAAACAAAGAATTATAAACATAGTAATCTTTTCTAACTTCAGAGCGGCAAAGAAATTTTGGTTTGCCTCCATCCAGGTTCTGATGTGATAAGGGTAATATCCCAGGAGATTTTGAATTTTACTTTTCACTGCCTGTGCAAGGTTAAGGTCACTCAATTTCACGGCTAATCCGGTTACGCTGCCTGTGCCGAGCATCTCCTTGACTTTGTCAATATGCAAAAAAACCAATTCCGAATCATACTCGTACATACCGGAGCTGAATATCCCTTCAACCTTCAAGTTATGTATCTTACGCACAGATACCTGCAAACGCAAACTCCCGCCCACATCCAGACCTAAGAACCTGGCCAACTCCTTGCCGACGATTACCCCTTCAGAATCCAGTTGCGCAAGGCTTCCGTAAATTAAATAGTCGTTCAATTTGCCTACCTGCGCAACGCTTCCCGGGTCAATACCTCTTATTTTAACTGCGAATATATTTTCGCCCTCCCGCACCAGCGCCTGCCCGGAAATGAAAGGGCTTGCGCCCTGAATCTCAGGTATCGACTTAAGCTGGCTTATAATTGCCTGAGGGTTCTCTATACCCGATTCGGCAGTTACGATAAGATGAGAATAATTGCCGATAATCTTATTTCTTAAATCCTGGCTAAAACCGCTCATTACGGCGGTTACAACCATTAATGCTGCCACACCTACAACAACGCCGAGAATAGCGATGGCGCTAATCAAACCAAGGAATTTCTCCTTCCTTTTAGTAATTATATATCGCCAAGCAATCCAGTATTCCAGACTCATTTTGAAACCTCTGAAAAAGTCAGTCTACACCGCTAAACCGCAAAATTACCGCCAAAGCGCAAAATTCATCTTCACACTAAACCCTTTGCGTTTTTTGCGGTGTTCAAGAGAATTCTTCAGAAGTCTTATTTTGCATTTTGCGTATTTTGCGGTTTAAGCAAAGGAAACAGAATCACGTCTCGAATAGAAGGCTGGTCGCAAAATAGCATCACCAGTCGGTCAATGCCTATTCCTAACCCTCCGGCAGGAGGCATCCCGTGCTCCAGGGCAACCAAAAAATCCTCATCAAGACTCCTGGTTTCCTCCGCAGGTAAATCCTTCAGCTCCTCCTGAAGCCTGGCTCTCTGCTCAAGAGGGTCATTCAATTCGGAATAAGCATTGGCTACTTCTAAGCCGCCAATAAATAACTCGAATCTTTCCGAAAGCAGGGGATCGTCCTTCTTCTTTCTCGCTAAAGGGCATAGTTCGGTAAATAAATCGGTGACAAAAACCGGATTGTCCTTCTGGGTTTCTATTAAGTCAGCCATAAGATTTACCACGAAGGTGCGGGAAATGCGGTCTTCTTTAACGATTATCTGCTTTCGGTTAAGTTTTCTAATCCAGGTTTCTAAGTCATCATTCGGATTAATATCGAATCTCTCCTTCATCATCTGCGCAAAAGACACCTCCCTGAACTTAGCCAGGTTAATCTTCTGACCCTGATACTCAATCTCCTCTTTTTCAAACAGCTGCCTGGCTAAAAAACGAATTAATTCCTCAGTTAATTTCATTACGTCGCGGTAATCCGCGTAAGCCGTATAGGCCTCCAACATGGTAAACTCGGGATTATGGCGGGTTGATACCCCTTCATTGCGAAAACTGCGGTTTATCTCATAGACCTTATCCAGCCCCGCAACAAGCAGCCTCTTTAGGTATAATTCCGGAGCAATGCGGAGGTAAAGCTCCAGGTCGTATTCATTATGATAGGTTCTAAACGGTCTGCCTCTGGCTCCGCCGGGAATAAACTGCATCATCGGCGTCTCCACTTCGATATACCCGCGTCCGTCAAAAAAGTCCCGAATTAGTTTGATAATCTGGCTGCGGCGTCGGAATACCAGGCTAACCTCTTCATTGGCGACTAAATCCAGGTAACGCTGGCGGTAGCGCAACTCCACATCTTTTAAGCCATGCCATTTCTCGGGCAGCGGCCTGATTGCCTTGCAAAGTATCTTGTAATCCAGAACCTTCAAACTCGGCTCGCCGGTTCGGGTAGTAAAAGTCTCTCCGCTTGCCGCAATAAAATCAGCGACCTCAATATGTTCTAACAAATCAAATCTCTCTTTGCCCAGAATTTCTTCTTTAAGATACAGCTGGATTTTACCGGTTGAATCCTTTAAGTCGTAGAAAATCACCTTACCGTGCTGCCGCCTGGCCATAATTCTTCCGCTGACTTGCGCGGATTTTCCCTCGGTAAAATTGGCTAAAACCTCGGAAATCGGCTTTCGCTCCGAAACCGCGCCGCTATAAGGCTCAACCTGCTTGTCTCTAAGCGAGTTTAACTTAGCTATTCTCTGGGTAATAATCTCGTTTAACTCCATAGAGTTTTATTATATTAAATAACTAATTATCTGTCAATTACTATCGGAGGGGGGTTATTTTTTAATATCGGCCTTAAGGGTCAGTTTTATGGCTGGATTTTCTGCTGGTCAGTATGAATGTTCTTTTGTGCCGGAGTACCCCTTTGTATTGAATCTAACTTGGATATTAACGCTTTCTCCAGGAGAGAGTTCTGTCTTTCCGATTTGCGAAGTCGTACAACCGCTCTCCTTTTACTTCTTCTTTGTTCTGAGAATAACTGAGGTTGCCTCCTAAAAGTAATGAGAACACCAAAATACACGGAATACCAATACGCATTAGATACCTTACTTCCAAATCAAAAAAAGACCCAGGCCTAAAAATAAAACCATCATTAGAATCTTAATACTCCCCATATGCTTTTGAGTAAACTTGCTGAATTGCTGGGAACTCACCCCCCATAGCGCAAATAGCATTATTATCCATAAAGGAAAGGTGAACATCAAATTATAAAGCAAGAGGTAAAAGAAAGCCTCCAGCTTCATATGCGTATACTTGAACACATAGACTATGGTAGGCAGATAAACTTGTCCGGTGCAAACCGCCTCGAAGAGCGACACAAAAAACCCCACCACAAAAGCGCTGATGACTAATCTTAGAATAGACATCTGGTTCATGTCTTTATCCCTGGTTTTGCGGTAATGCAATCCTATTATGCGATGAATTTTATTCTTAAGCGAATCCGGCAACTGCAAAACCAAACTTTGGCTCTGGCGGGTCGTGCGAAATTTCAGAAAATCATAAAAGGCAAGCCCGGCTAAGACAAAACACAGAATAGCTCCGCCCAAGTAAAGAAAATTAACCGCGGTCGAATACCCCTTTAATTTAAAAAGAAAATTGAAAAGCCCCAAGCCGATTAAAACGTATGTAATAAAGACGGCTATGATAAAAGACCACCCGATAGTTAGAATCTGGCGCTTGCCGTATCCCTGTAAGGTTAGAAAAGAAATAAAAAATATAATTGCCGTAAAAGCGCAGGGATTAATGCCATCGATTAATCCGGCGGCAAAAACCGCTAAGGGCGAGAAAAGCTTAAAGCGGGTAGCTAAATCAATAGTTGGCCTGGTCTTAGCCAGAGGAGTGTAACCTTCTTCACTTAACGCTGTGTCAATATATATTTCCAAATATCTGTTTATATTATTTGAACCAACCAGGAACTTGCCGTCAATAAACAGGGTTGGCGTTAAGTTTTGCTTAGGATGCCAGCCATATCTATCCTGCAACTCCAGGAGCTGTACATAATTCTCCGGCTTAGCAAAATCCAATTCCTTTATCCTGATTTTGCTTCCATATTTTTCTTTGACTTGTGGGATAATTCCTTCTTTCACCCTCTGGCAAGGCCGGCAATGAACGGAGGTGAACAAAAGAATCTCAACAGGTTCTTCTTCGGCAGAAAAAACAGCAACTGCTCGCAAGATGAGTATAATTGAAATTATGGCCTTTAACTTCATCTCAGGAGTTTATTTTAATATTATTTTTTCAATTGTAAAGGTTTTTCTGTTGACTTAAATCTTATTTTGAGTAAAATATAAACTACTTCCCCCGTAGCTCAGTCGGTAGAGCGAGTGGCTGTCAAATTTGCCTATGGCAAATTTGACCCCGAGCTTCTGCAGAATAACCTGCTCTGAAGCGAGGGGTTAAAAGTGGCAGCTTTCCGCCGAAAGGCGGATTGAAAAAGCGGGCTAATTCAGGGAAGCCCTTGACGTCGAAGATACCAAGGATAACCCTGAGCTAAATCTCCGCCAAATATGCCTACTGCGGATTCTGTTGTTCATCTCTGCAGAATCCTTCCCGCCTATCCCGGCATAATGGGCCCCGCCAAAGGCGGGGTAGGCAGAAAGGCGGGGTAAATGTGCAGAGACTATACACCCGCCTCCTAAAACTGAACGGAGTTCAGTTTTATCCCGAGCGGCAGATGTATTTATCCGAAGCAACCGCGAGGGACGAAACGTTCAGTTATGGAGAAGATATAGTCCAGGTCCGGGAGTAATTCCGGGTCACTTGTAACCACCAGGTCCGAGGTTCGAGTCCTCGCGGGGGAGCCAG
>CAYMKG010000062.1:0-6528 GCA_964391145.1 uncultured Planctomycetales bacterium | reverse complement strand
TCTACATTGTATCTTTCTTGATAATTATTCTAATGATTATAATTATATTTAATACGTAACACTTAAACATGACACTTTCAGGACTGGACATATATAAACTGTTACCCAAGACAAATTGCCGGGAGTGCGGATTTGCTACGTGTCTTGCCTTTGCTATGCAGTTAGCCAAAAGGCAAGTTACTGTCGAGAAATGCCCTTATTTATCCGAGGAAGCCAGGCGGGCTTTGGAAGTAGCCAGCCGCCCGCCGATAAAGCTGGTTACAATTGGTGAAGGTGAAAATAAGCTGGAGATCGGAAATGAGACTGTGATGTTCCGCCACGAGGAGAAGTTTCATCATCCCTGCGGCTTGGGTTTTATTATCGAAGATAGCCTCAAAGAAGAAGAAATCTTAGAGATTGTTAAACAAATTAACGCATTGAGTTTTGAGCGGGTCGGATGGATGCTTTGCCCCAATTTGATAGCAATAAGGCAAAATAAAGATGCGGCTAAATTCGCTCAGACGGTAAGACTGCTTAAAGATAATACCGGCTTAGGACTGGTTTTAATGAGCAAAGATGCTCAGGCGCAAAAACAGGCCCTGCAGATTATTTCCGCGCAGAAGCCTCTGATTTATTGTTTAAACAAAGACAATTACCCGGAATTTAGCAAAATAGCTGCAGAGTTTAGAGTCCCTGTTGCGGTATATGCCCAGGAGTTGTCAGAATTATCGGAAATAACCCAAAAGCTGATTGACCAGGGAATAGAAGACCTGATTTTAGATACGGGCAAAAAAAGCATTGCCGAAAAGATCTGGGATTTGACTCAGATTCGGCGCGCCAGCCTTTATCGCTCTGACCGCCTCCTCGGATTTCCTTCTCTGGTAATTGTGCAGGACCGTTTCCATCCTTTCGAAGAAGCGCTCGAGGCGTCAACTTACATTGTCAAATATGCGGGCATAGTTTTAATCAAAGGAACCCAGCCCTGGGAGGTTTTAGCTCTCCTGACTTTAAGGCAGAATATTTACACAGACCCGCAAAAGCCTTTACAGGTTGAGTCTAAAATTTACCCTGTAGGCAGTGTTGACGATAAGTCTCCGGTTCTGATTACCACTAACTTTTCTTTGACTTATTACACGGTGCTGGGAGAGGTTGAGGCAAGTAAGGTTCCCTCTTACATCATAACCGTGGATACCGAAGGTATGTCGGTGTTGACTGCCTGGGCAGCGGAGAAATTTACTCCCGAGGCAATTGCCGCAACTATAGATAAGCTCGGTATAAAACAGAAGGTTTCTCATAGCCGTCTGATTATTCCGGGATATGTGGCTGTAATGAGCGGAGACTTGGAGGAGAAGGCAAACTGTCAGGTTACGGTAGGGCCAAAAGAGGCCTCTGGCATACCTTCGTTTTTGAAGAATCTCTGAGGTTTCACCTCCGAACTCTTTTAGAATCAAGATGTTAGGAGGTGAGACCTCCAAAAATAATGGAAAAATTCAAGGTTACATTTTTTCCAGATAATAAGACCGTAGAGATAGAAAAGGGAAGGACCATTCTGGCAGCGGCTTTAACGGCTAATATTCATATTAATTCCAGCTGCGGCGGAGAAGGTGTTTGCGGCAGGTGTAAGGTAATTGTAAATAAGGGAGAGGTTATAAGCCAGCCTTCCGGAAGGCTTTCTCCCGAGCAGAGAAAGCAAGGCTATTTCCTTGCCTGCCAGGCATTGATTCAAAGCGACCTGGAGGTTTTAATCCCTCCAGAATCAAGATTAGAGTTAGAGAAATTAACCCAGGAAGAAATTGATTTAAGATTAAAGGGCCTTTATTCTAAAGCCGAGGAGATAGAAGCGCCGAGGCCGATTTTAGAAGAAGGGGCTTTCTTCTACTCCCCCTTAGCTACAAAATTATATTTAGAGCTGCCCCCGCCTAATCAGGCCGACCGGCTAAGCGACCTGGAGAGATTGTATCGCGCGGTTCGCCAGGTTTACCCCGCCCTTGCACGCAATGGCGGGGTTCATGATACTCCCGTAATGCAGACCGGCCTGGTTAATATACGCAGACTCGGCCAACTTCTGCGCGGCTCAGACTGGAAGATTACCGTTACCCTGGGGAAAAGAAACGGCACTACAGAAATTGTGCTGATTGAACCGGGTGATACCTCAGGTGAGAATTACGGGCTTTGCTTTGATATCGGAACCACCACCATTTCCTCCCAGCTGGTAGATTTAAACAAAAAAAGGGTTCTCGGCACAAAGGCAGCATATAATAAGCAGGCAACTTTTGGAAGCGACATTATAACCCGAATAATTTTTGCCCGCCAATCAGACGGCTTGGAAAAACTTCACCACGCGGTTATTGATACCATGAACGAGATGATTAAAGAGTTGGTTGCCGAAAACAAAATTGACTTAAACGACGTTAATTGCGTTTTATGCGCGGGTAATTCAACAATGATTCATCTTCTTCTGCGCATTGACCCGACTTACATCAGGAGAGAACCTTACGTGCCGACCGCAAATTTTGTTCCGACAGTGCGGGCTGCCGAGGCGGGAATAAAGATAAACCCGCGCGGACTGTTGTCTTGCGTTCCCGGCGTCTCCAGCTATCTGGGCGGAGATATCTGCGCGGGAATCCTGTCTTGCGGAATGTATAAGGAAGAACAGCTGTGCTTATTAATTGATATCGGCACAAACGGCGAGATTGTTCTGGGAAATAATGAATTTTTGATTGGCTGCGCCGCTTCGGCCGGGCCTGCCTTTGAGGGCAGCGGGCTGACTTGCGGCATAAGGGCAGCCAGAGGAGCAATGCAAAATGTGAAGATTTCTCCCGAGAATTATGAAGTTAATTATGACGTTATCGGCGGCGGAAAGGCTCTGGGGATATGCGGCTCAGGCTACATTGACATAGTATCACAGTTGGTAAAGAGCGGTATAATCAATAAAGACGGCAAATTCAATCAAATCAAAAACCCGCGTCTTCGTAAGTGCGATTCTGGACTGGAATTCGTCATCGCATTCAAAGAGCAAACAGAATCGAGCTCGGATATCGTAATTACCGAAGACGACATTGAGAATATAAAGCGCGCCAAGGCAGCTATATTTGCCGCTACTTCAGTTTTAGTGAGAGAGACTGACCTGGGCTTTAGTGATATTAAGAAGATATTTATCGCCGGAGGGTTCGGAACTTATATAAATATCGAGAATGCGGTAAGCATAGGGCTGTTTCCTGACATCGAGCGAAAGAGATTTATCTTCGTGGGAAATAGCTCGTTGGCTGGCGCCTGCCAGGTTTTACTTTCCTACCAGGCGATGGAAGAGGTGAAGGAGGTCGCAAAAAAGGTGACTTACTTGGAGCTATCCATTGAATCCGCCTATATGGATGAATATATGGCAGCAATGTTTTTCCCGCATACGGATAGCTCAAGGTTTATTAACGTAGACCTCGCCAAGGGCGGGTATTAGATATGGAAATAATTTAGTAGTTATTGGGAATTGGTAAAGGTTGAATTATGACAATCAGTCAATTTAACAATTCACTATTCTAAAGGATGCACGCAGATAGATGGGAGAAACACCGCTAAACCGCAAAAATTCCGCTAAAACGCAAAAATTCTTTGCGCTTTTGCGGTAATTTGGCGTCTTTGCGGTGTCAAGAATGGGTTGAAATTGATATTTTCCTGGTTGTTAAATTACCTAAAAAGTGGATTGAGATGGAAATTAACTATGGGGTTTTATGAGGGAAGATAGTACTTAAATAGGCTAATGACAAGAGAACCGGTTTATCAAAAATGGTCAGGAAGGATAAATGAGGTAGTGCTTGGCAGGCAGCCAAAGGCGCTTAAAATCGGCGGCGAACAAGGATTACCTTTTTTGTTTAAAGAAGGAAAAATACCGAACAGACCCCGGATTGCCTTTGAAATCTGGGATATTGCTCCCGTTGATTGGCCTGAGGAATTAGTTGGCCGATATAAGGACGTGTTTGGTGACCCTTTAGAATGGGCAAAGAAATGCGTTCAGGAATATAGTGCGGAAATCATATGCTTAAAGCTGCAGGGTGCGCATCCGGATTTTGGCGATAGGTCTTCGAGGGAGGAGGCCAGGCTGGTTGAAGGTCTCCTTAATAAAATAGATGTTCCTTTTATTATCCTGGGCTGCGGAGATGATGCTAAAGATAACGAGGTGCTTCCTGTTTGTTCTCAAGTAGCCCAAGGCAGGAGGTGTCTGTTTGGCGATGCTGTTCAGGACAACTATCGGACGTTAACAGTGGCTGCCTTGGCCGACGAGCACAATGTCATTGCCGAATCTCCGATTGATATAAATATCGCCAAACAACTAAATATTCTCATTACCGACATGGGCATGCCTGCGGAAAGAATAGTGATTAACCCGACAATCGGCGCATTAGGTTATGGTTTGGAATACGCGTATTCGATAATGGAGCGAGCGAGGCTGGCCGCATTATCCGGTGACAGGATGTTGGCAATGCCCTTTATTTGCTTTGTTGGCCAGGAGGCCTGGAGAGCTAAGGAAGCAAAGGCAAGGCAGGATGAATTTCCACAGTGGGGACCTGAAGCTGAGCGGGGAATTATCTGGGAAGCCACCACCGCAGTAGCATTGCTTCAGGCTGGCGCTGATATCCTTATTATGCGTCATCCGAGCGCAGTGGATTACGCAAGGACATATATTGAAGAATGTTTCCAGTTTTAAAACTGAAACCACAAGATTTCACCAGATTACCACAAGATTTATAAAAAATCTTAACCACAGAGTCACAGAGATAAATGGAAGTTCACAGAGTAAATTTCAAAACCTTAAAAATCTCTGTGTTCTCTTTGTGTCTTAGTGCCTCTGTGGTATAATGCTTTTAAGTTTTATGATTTTTATCCTGGATAAATCTAGTGTAATCCGGTGATTGCAAAAAGATGGGGGTATTGGCTGAATGAAAATAAAAGTCAAATCAGAAATTCCTTCAGCTTTAATTCTGTCTCTTCATGGAGAGTTAACGCTCAATAACCGGGAAAGAGCCCAGCAAGAAATCGAACCGTTGTTGCTGGAAAACAAAAACATTGTTATTGATGGCGCAGACCTCATTTATGTGGACAGTTCAGGCCTCGGGATGTTTCTTGAAATTAACAACAAATTAAAACAAAAGGGCCTTTACTCATTGGTATTTACGAATCTTACACCTGTTGTTAGGAAGAGTTTAGAGGTTACTCACCTTGTTCAGATTATGCCTGTTTACAATTCCGAGGAAGAGGCGATCGCCGGATTTGGACAATCCTGGAGATGGCGGGTTCCCTCAAATTTCGTTTACATAAAATCTGTAAGTAACAAGATACTGGAATCTTTATCTTTCCTGAATCTCGATAAGTATTTCCTTACCGAAATTAGACTCTGTATAGAAGAAGCCGTGGTTAACGCAATGAAGCATGGCAATGAGTTAAATAACCAAAAGCTCGCTACAGTCGATTACAAATTACAAGACCGCCGATTGGAGATTTCAGTAAGCGATGAGGGAGCAGGATTCAATACCACAGTCAAGGGTAAAGGGTTATCATTAATTTTTAATTTTATGGATGAGGTTAAATTCAATGAAAAAGGCAATACCATAGTGATGATTAAGAATGTATGAATCCCCCCTTCTATATATATTCAAAAATTATATTTTATTATGGATAAAAAGATATTGAACAAAGGAGCAGGGGCGGGATGAAAATTGATTTCAAGGCGCAGTTAAAACGAACTGAGCGGCTTTTATCCCGCGCTTTTATTATTTTCCGAGAGAGGTTAATAAAAAGAAAGGCGCGGGGTTTATTATTTTTAGCGCTACTGATAATAATCTGCCTGGGTAGTTACTTTCGCTGGCTGGAGATTTTTGAACTGATAACCTTTGACTGGCGAATGAGGATGCGGGGAGCGCAGATGACCCTGCCCGAAATAGCTATAGTTGAGATTAATGATGATAGTCTGGAGCAGATTGGACGCTGGCCGTTTGACCGGAAATACCATGCCCGATTAATTCGGGTGCTTTCAGAGTATGGAGTGCGCCAGATCTGTTTTGATATTATTTTTGACCGGGAGAGCCCTTTGGATGATACATTAATCTCGGCAACAAAAAACGCCAGGAATGTTTATTATCCTTATGGGCGAGGGGTGGATTTGATAGACGGATTAAAACAAGCTGCTCGGGGCTGCGGACATATTAATATCGAGCCTGATATTGACGGAAAACGGCGGCATATCCGGCCATTTATTAAATTAGAAGGAGGGTCCGTTCCCCAGCTGAGCATTTCAATGGCTTCTGATTGCCTTCGGAAAAAGCCGGAAGATTTGCCGCTTCCTCTGGACGACCAAGGCAGATTTATCATAAATTATGCCGGCCCCTGGAAGGAAACCTTCAAGCACTATTCGTATGTGGATATCCTGGTAAGTGACGAGCAAGTAAAATTGGGATTGAATCCCCGTTTAAATTTAAATGAATTAAAAGATAAGATTTGCTTTATCGGTTTGACTGCTACGGGGATGGGCGGCTTTAGCGACATAGGCGCTATTCCTCT
>CAYMKG010000061.1:0-6550 GCA_964391145.1 uncultured Planctomycetales bacterium | reverse complement strand
TCGTCCTCTTCTTTATACTCCGCATCAATAATGTCTTCGCTTTTCTTTTTCTCTTTAGGCCCTTCCTCTGCCTTCTCAGCCTTAGGCTCCGACTCTGGCTTTTGCTGTTGCGCTCCCTGCTGTTTAGCTGAGGCTTGTTTGTAAACCTCCTCGGCTAATTTGTGAGAAGCCCTGGTCAGCTCCTCCATTCCTTTCCTCATCCTGTTAACGTTTCTGTCTTTTATTGCCTGCCTCAAGTCATTGAGCCTGGATTCGATTTCAGCGCGCTCGCCTTGGCTAACTTTATCCCCGAATTCTTTGAGAGACTTCTCGGTTGAATAAACCAAAGCGTCTGCCTGATTCATCACTTCTACCTCTTCTTTTCTCTTAGCGTCCTCAGCAGCAAACTTCTCAGCCTCTTTTACCATTCTGTCAATTTCTTCTTTAGAAAGTTTCTTTGGAGCGGTGATGCGAATAGACTGCTCCTTTCCTGTGCCTAAATCCTTGGCAGAAACGTGAACAATGCCATTGGAGTCTATATCAAAGGTAACCTCTATTTGAGGCACGCCTCGCGGAGCAGGAGGAATACCCACCAAATCAAACCTGCCCAATTCGGTATTGTCGTTAGCCATCGGGCGCTCACCTTGCAAAACCCTGATTGTAACTGCGGTCTGGTTATCAGCTGCAGTGGAGAATATCTGACTCTTTCTGGTAGGTATGGTGGTGTTTCTTTCGATTAGCTTCGTGGACACTCCGCCTAAGGTCTCGATACCTAAAGACAGTGGGGTAACATCGAGAAGCTGAATGTCTTTAAATTCTCCTTTTAGCGATGCTGCCTGAATAGCAGCGCCCATCGCCACGCATTCCATCGGGTCAACTCCGCGCTCAATCTTTTTGCCCACAAACTCTTCCACAAATTTCTGCACGCAGGGCATTCTGGTTGGACCGCCAACCATAATTATTCTGTCAATGTCTTGCGGCCGGAGCTTTGCATCGGAAAGAGCTTGCTCCATTGGGTGCTGGCAGCGCTCTATTATCGGAGCGACCAACTCTTCCAGCTTTGCCCTGGTAATACTCGTTGTCAAATGCTTTGGACCTGTGGCGTCAGCGGTGATAAAAGGCAGATTGATATCGGTGGTCAAAGTGCTTGAGAGCTCGACTTTTGCTTTTTCCGCCGCCTCCCTCAAACGCTGCATTGCCATCTTATCATTTCTTAAATCAATGCCGGTCTCCCTCTTGAATTCCGCGGCAATGTGTTCAATTAGGGCATTATCCATATCCGTTCCGCCAAGTTGAGTATCGCCGCTGGTTGCCTTAACCTCAAACCCGCTGGTTTTCTGAGATTCGGAGTACCACATCTCCATAATAGTAACGTCCAGAGTGCCACCGCCGAAATCAAACACCATAATCTTCTGCTCTTTTTGGGCTTTGTCTATACCGTAGGCCAGGCATGCAGCGGTGGGCTCGTTTATAATTCGCAGCACCTTTAATCCGGCAATCTCACCCGCATCTTTTGTAGCTGTTCTCTGATTATCGTCAAAATAAGCAGGGCAGGTAATAACCACTTCCTTAACCTCGTCGCCAAGATACGCTTCAGAATCCTGTTTGATTTTCTGCAAGATAAAAGCGGAAATTTCCTGAGGCGTGTACTCTTTACCATAAACTTTAAACTTATGCTCTGTGCCCATCTTGCGTTTAGCCGCAGTAATTGTCCCTTCAGGATTTACAGCCGCCTGCCGCCTGGCCGGCTCACCGACCAGCCTCTGCCCATCCTTAGTGAACGCAACGACAGAAGGAAAAGCCTTTCCCGATGCCACACCTGCGCCTTCAGCCGAAGGAATAATCGTAGGCCTGCCTGCCTCCATAATTGCGGCTGCAGAGTTTGAAGTTCCTAAATCAATGCCGATTGCTCTTGCCATTTTTAAAACCTCCTTCGTCAGTTTTAGTCCATAGTCAATGGTTCGTAGTCCGTAGTAATTTTCTATGGACTATCGACTGTGGACTGTGGACTTTTTTTAGAAACCTTAACCTTTGCCGTCCTGATTACCCGCTCGTTCAGCATATAACCTTTTTGCAACTCTTCCACTATGGTATTTTCGGGATACTCATTTGTCTCAATTTTAAGCAGTGCTTCGTGGTAATTCGGATCAAAAATATTGCCCCTTGCCTCGATAGTGGTAAGCCCATACTTCTTAAGCAGGTCGTAAAGGTGCGCCAGAATCATCTCAACGCCCTTTAAAAAAGCGGAAAAATCTTCGTGTTTTTCCTGAGCCAGCTCCACTGTACGCTCCAAATCGTCCACGATATTTAATAGTTCTACGACCAGGGTTTCGTTGGCATAGCGCATAAACTCCTGCTTCTCTCGCTCCAGACGCTTTCTAAAATTGTCGAAATCTGCCTGAAGTCTCAAAATTTTTTCCTTATATTCCTTAGATTGCTCTGCTTCCTGTTTCAATTTATTATATTCCTCTTGCGTCAGGGTAACCATCTTCTTTTGCTCTTGCCTCTCCTGAGCATTCTGATTTTTTATCTCTGGTTCTTCTTTTTTCGACTCTTGTTCTTTCTGTTCAATATTCTTGTCCATAGTCCTGCGCTCTTTCATTTTTTAAATGATTTAAAGATTGAACTATAATTGACCCAGGGTTTCGCTCAATACCTGGGAGATGAAATCGAGGGCTGGGATAATATGGTCATAATTCATTCGGCGTGGTCCTAAAACCGCTAACCTGCCGTTTTGTTTTCTGCCTCTGCGATAAGTGGAGACAACTAACGAACAGGTATCTATTTCAGGGCAGCCTATTTCGCTACCGATATAAACCTTGGTCGTTTCGTTAAAGTCTCGGTTTATAATATCCAACAACCTCTTTTTTTCTTCCAGCATCTTAATAAGCATGCGAATTTTTTCCGAGTCTTGAAACTCCGGCTGCTCAAGAATGTAGCTCAGCCCTCTGTAAAAGAACTTACCCTCCCATTCTAAAAGGGATACAATCCCGGCATAGTGAGTTATGGTTGAGATTATCTCTGATGTCTTTTCCAGAACGTCCTCTAAACGCTCGATTTTATTTTTATATTCGTTTATTATTGATTTTTTTTCGTTATCAAGCAACTCAATCTGCGACATCAGAAAATCCACATAATAACGGTAACCTTTATCGGTGGGTATCCTTCCTGCCGAAGTATAAGGATGAGTAAGATATCCGTCTTCCTCCAACTCTGCGAAAATATTGCGCACCGTAGCTGAGCTTAAGTTGAAATCTTGAGCTAACCACTCAGAGCTCACCGGTGTCGCCGAATTAATATAGGCGTTTATGCTCGCCGACAAAATCATATTCCTGCGTTGAGTCCGGTCAATTACTCGCACCATAACCATATAATTTTAGCACAAAATTTATTCTAGTCAAGTTGCCGCTTAGCAAAATTTCGCTTAGCAAAATTTAGCTCTTCAGCTTTTTAAACGCTATCTGACTGTCATTGAGCCCGATCTCCACCCTGTCTCCGGCTTTTATCTCTCCGTTAAGAATTCTCAATGACAAAGGGTCAACTACCCTTTTTTGTATCAGTCTCTTTAAAGGCCGAGCTCCGAAATCAGGCTCGTATCCTTCCTTAGCCAGAAATTCACGCGCATCATCAGTCAATTCTATTCTTAAACCGCGTTGGTTTAAGCGCTGCATAATCTGTGAGAACTGTATGTCCACAATCTTCTCCATATTCCCTTCTGAAAGATGATTAAATATTACAATCTCATCGATTCTGTTTAAGAATTCAGGGCGCAGATGTCTGTGGAACTCTGCTAAAACCTTTCTTCGCAAATTCTCCTTTGTATCGTGCCTGTCTATCTGCTCTGTCCCTAAGTTGGAGGTCATAATAATTACCGTGTTCTTAAAATTCACCACCCGTCCCTGGCCGTCGGTAAGCCGGCCGTCGTCGAATATCTGTAATAATACGTTAAATACGTCCGGATGCGCCTTCTCAATCTCGTCAAAAAGAATTACCGAATACGGTCGGCGCCGGATTGCCTCGGTAAGCTGTCCGCCCTCTTCATAGCCAACGTATCCGGGCGGCGCACCGATTAAGCGCGCTACAGAATGCTTTTCCATATATTCGGACATATCCATTCTGACCAGCGCCTGTTCATCGTCGAATAAGAACCAGGCAAGGGATTTTGCAAGTTCTGTCTTACCTACGCCGGTTGGCCCGACAAAAATAAACACTCCCATTGGGCGATTTGGGTCGCTCAAACCCGACCGCGCCCTGCGGATGCAAGAAGATACAAGACTCACTGCCTCGTCCTGACCAACAACTCGCATCTTAAGACGGTCTTCCATTTTCAGAAGTTTTTCGGTCTCACCCTCCATAAGCTTACTCAAAGGAATTCCGGTCCATTTAGACACCACAGTAGCAATATCGTCTTCGTCAACCTCTTCCTTTAGTAAAGAGCCGTGTTTTTGGAGCTCAGCCAGCCTGCTGCCATAATCCGCCAGCTGGCTTTCCAGATCCCGTAACAGGCCGTAGCGGATTTGAGCTGCCCTGGCTAAATCCGCGTTCCTCTCTGCCTGCTTTTCCTCATACCTTGCCTGGTCAATCCTTTCTTTTGTCCTTCGAACCTGCAGGATTAATTCCTTTTCCTTAAGCCAGCGCTGGCTGAGTGTTTGGCTTTGTTCTTTTAAAGACTTCAATTCGGCTTCCAGACTTTTAGTACGCTCTGCGGATTTCGCGTCCTTCTCTTTCTTCAATGCCTGACGCTCAATTTCTAACTGGATAATCTTTCTGTCTATCTCATCGAGTGCTTGAGGCTTGCTGTCGATTTCCATCCTGAGGCGGCTGGCTGCCTCATCAATCAAATCAATTGCTTTGTCAGGTAAAAACCTTTCGGTAATATATCGGTAAGATAAAGTTGCTGCTGCAATCAACGCGCTATCCTTGATGCGCACGCCGTGATGAAGCTCATATTTCTCCTTAAGGCCTCTCAAGATTGCGATGGTCTCTTCAATGTTAGGCTGATCTATGTAAATAGGTTGGAACCTGCGTTCCAGGGCAGCATCTTTTTCGATGTGCTTGCGGTATTCATCAAGAGTAGTTGCGCCGATGCAGCGTAGTATTCCCCTTGCCAGAGCCGGCTTTAGCATATTGGATGCGTCAATTGCTCCTTCCGCTGCGCCTGCGCCAACAAGAGTGTGGAGTTCGTCAATAAAAAGGACGATTTCGCCCTGTGCGGCCTCGATTTCTTTTAATACTGCCTTTAGCCTGTCTTCAAATTCGCCTCTAAACTTGGCTCCGGCAACCAGACTGCCCAAATCAAGAGCGATGATTCTCTTTTTCTTCAGCCCTTCGGGAACATCGGCTTGGGCAATTCTTTGAGCCAGGCCTTCCACAATAGCGGTCTTGCCCACTCCAGGCTCGCCGATTAACACAGGATTATTTTTTGTTCTGCGCAGAATCACCTGGATAACACGCCGAATCTCACCATCGCGGCCGATAACCGGATCAAGCTTTCCTTGGTTGGCAAGTTCAGTCAAGTCGCGGCCAAACTTCTCAAGAGGCTTAAATTTAGCTTCCGGGTTCATATCTGTTACCCTCTGATTCCCCCGAATGTCTTTTAGTGCCGATAACAAAGTATCTCTTTTTACCGGCAGTAACTCCGGGATTAAGTCTAAAAGGCCTAAAAGTAAATGCTCACAAGAGACGTATTCGTCCTTAAGATTACCTGCTTCTTTCTGAGCATTTTTTAATGCCTGATTAAGACGATTGGATAGATATACATTTAGTTCTTGGCCGTATTGTTTTGGCTTTGTCTGCAAATTATCTTCGACTTTTCTCAACAGAGGATAAACGGGAATGGATGACTTCTCCAGAATCTCAGGCACAATTGTATCAGCCTGTTTTAGGAGTGCAAAAAGCAGGTGTTCGCAATCAACCTGCTGGTGATTAAAACTCTCAGCGGCCTTGATTGCCAGCTCAATTGCTTCTTGCGCTTTTAAAGTAAATTTATCCATCCTCATTTAGGAACACCCTTTCACCCAATCGAGGGACACCCTTCAAGTTGAATACAAGGGTGTCCCTGCTTGTTAGATTGTTATTTGATATCGACTTTAATCTGCTTGGGTCTTGCTCCCTCTTTTTTAGGTAGCACTAATTCCAGGACACCGTCTTTATAGGTTGCCTTAATCCTGGTTGCATCCACGTTCGAGGGCAATGTGAAACTGCGCTCAAAAACGCCGTAGGTTCTCTCTACGCGGTAGAAATTTTTCTCTTTTGTCTCGGTTTCTTTTTTCTTCTCACCCTTAATTCGCAGGACATCGTCCTCAACCGAAACATCAATGTCTTTCTGGGTCATTCCAGGCAAATCAGCTTTGATTACGAGATTATCTTTGTTATCATAGATATCAACCGCTGGAACCCACGCAGTTTCAGCAATATCCTGACCTTTAGCTACTCTGCGGCCTAAGGAAGCATCAAACAATCTATTCATCTCCCGTTGTAAATCCAAAAGGTCGCGGAAAGGTTCAAATATATCCGGTGAACGCCATTTTATCAATGCCATATCAACCACCTCCTTTGTTACTCACTACTC
>CAYMKG010000060.1:2722-6585 GCA_964391145.1 uncultured Planctomycetales bacterium | reverse complement strand
ATCCTGCATATGGGCCACGCATTAAACAACACCATTCAGGATATTCTTATCAGATATCATCGGATGAGGGGTGAGGAGTCCCTCTGGATGCCGGGAACCGACCACGCCGGCATTGCTACTCAGAATGTAGTTGAAAAAGCCATTGCCAGAGAAGGACTTAAGCGCCAGGATTTGGGAAGAGAGAGATTTCTGGAGCGCGTCTGGCAATGGAAAGAGAAATATGGCTGCACAATCATAGAGCAGCTTAAAAAATTGGGTGCTTCCTGCGATTGGTCAAGGACGCGTTTTACAATGGATGTAGAATATTCTAAAGCGGTTATGGAAGTTTTTGTCAGATTGTATAAAAAGGGACTTATATATAGAGAAAATTATATTATAAATTGGTGCCCAAGATGTCAGACTGCTCTGTCGGATGAGGAGGCGCCTCACCAGGAAATTCAGGGATTTCTGTATTATATAAAGTATCCGCTTAAGAAGTCCACAGTCCACAGTCCACAGTCCACAGAAAAAAGCTCTAAATCCGACTATGGACCATCGACTATGGACTACATTGTAGTGGCCACAACCCGGCCAGAAACCATGCTGGGCGATACCGCTGTGGCAGTTAATCCTAAAGACAGGCGATACAAGAAGCTTATCGGAAAAAGTTTAATTTTACCTTTGGTTAATAGAGAGATAAAGATTATCGCCGATAGTATGGTGGATATGAAATTTGGCAGCGGTGCAGTCAAGGTGACCCCTGCCCATGATCCCAATGACTATATCTTAGGCAAAAAACACAATCTTGAGTTCCTGAACATTATGAATCCCGACGGGAGTTTGAACGAAAATGCCGGCGATTATAAAGGTATGGGGCGCTTTGAAGCCCGGGAAGTGATTCTCGAGGATTTAAAACAAAAAGGCCTGCTGCAGAAGGTAGAGCCGCATAAGTTGTCCGCCGGGCACTGTTATCGCTGCCATACAATAATTGAGCCGTATTTGTCCCGGCAATGGTTCGTAAGAATGAAGCCTTTGGCAAAGCCGGCAATAGAAGTTGTTAAAAAAGGGAAAATTAAGTTCTACCCTAAACGCTGGATGAAGGTTTATCTCAATTGGCTCAACAATATACAGGATTGGTGCATATCCAGGCAGATCTGGTGGGGACATCGCTTGCCTGTGTATTATTGTGATGCGTGTACCATTAACCGTGTACCGTTGACTGAGTCAAAAACGGTAAACGGTAAACTGTCAACGGTAAACGAAACAGGAGTAATTGTTTCAAGAACGAAGCCAGAAAAATGTCCTTGTTGTGGCTCAACTGATATTTATCAAGATGAGGATGTTCTGGATACCTGGTTTTCTTCCTGGCTGTGGCCATTTGCTACCTTTGGCTGGCCATTTTCTAGCTCACAGTCCACCGTCCACAGTCCACAGTCGATAGAGAGAATTCAATCTATGGACTATGGACAATCGACTATGGACAAGGGCGATTTGAATTATTTCTATCCAACCTCCGTCTTAGTTACTGCTTCGGAGATTTTGTTCTTCTGGGTGGCACGAATGATTATAGCGGGGCTTGAGTTTATGGGGAATATTCCGTTTGGCGATGTTTATATTCACGGAACAGTGCGCGATATCGAAGGCAGAAAAATGTCCAAGTCTTTAGGTAACATCATTGACCCTTTAGATATTATTTCCGAATACGGCACTGACGCTTTACGGTTTTGTCTTGCCTCTTGCGCCGGCCAAGGAGATTTGTTTTTATCTCGTGAAAAATTTGAAATGGGCAGGAATTTTGCCAACAAAATCTGGAATGCCTCTCGCTTTGTGTTGATGAATTTGAATCGGGATAAAGCAAAGGCAGACCTTTGCGTATTTTTTCAAAAGGGAAATCTAAATCTGTTTGACCGCTGGATTCTGAGCCGATTCTACACTACGCTAAAAGCCGTAAACCGCAATTTAAACAACTACCATTTTAATGAGGCAGCAAATTTGATATACGCTTTCTTCTGGCACGAATACTGCGACTGGTATCTTGAAATTGCTAAAAACAATTTAGAAGAGGAAGGCTGCCAGTTGATAATGTACAAAGTTTTAGAGAAGACATTGAGGGTATTGCACCCGTTTATGCCTTTTATCACCGAGGAGATATGGCAGAAGCTGCCTCACGAAGGCGAGTCGATAATGATTCAGCGCTGGCCTGATGTGCAGGAACAGACACTCGATAAAAAATCCGAATCACAGATGGAGATGCTTATCGAGATAATTAAATCTATAAGAAACCTGCGCAGCTCCATTAACCTTAAGGCGAGTTATGCTGTGCGGGTTTGCGTTTACCCTTATAAGCGCAATTACCGCCGGCTAATTCAAGATAATCGTCAGTTAATTGTCAGTCTGGCAAAATTAGAGAAGCTTGACATTTTGGAAAAAAGCGGAAGACCGAAAGATACAGTCAGCGACGTAACCAAAAGCGCAGATATCTACCTGCACTTTCGAGGTTTGATCGACATCAATAGCGAGCGCAATAGAATTAAAGGAAATTTAGGCAGGCAGGAGCAGATTCTGAAAGCCAAAAAAGAGAAAATCCAAAACAGGGATTTTCTCAGGAGAGCTCCTCGGCAAGTGGTGGACAGAGAAAGGAAAAGCATCGCTGAGATGGAAAATGCGATAAGGCGCTTAAAACAGATGTATAATGAGTTGCGATAAGAGCTTAAAAACAAGAAACATAATTAAGGCTGCGCTGGCAGAGGATATCGGCAAGGGTGATATTACCGCCGAGTTGATGATTCCGCAAGGGGAAAAAGCTAATGCGGTTATTCAGGCGGGCGAAGAGGGCATCGTATGCGGGATACATATCGCCGGATTGGTTTTCAAATTGTTGGATAAAAGTATAAAGTTTACTCCTAAGGTTAAAGACGGGGACAGGATAAAAAAGGGTCAGGTCTTGGCTAGGATACGCGGTAAGGCAGCGAGCATATTGCTCGGGGAGAGGGTGGCTTTAAATTTTTTGGGCATGCTCAGCGGAATAGCAACACGGACAGGAAAATTTGTCGATAAAATCAAAAATTATAACACTAAACTGATGGACACGCGTAAAACCCTACCCGGCTTAAGAGAATTACAGAAGTATGCGGTAAAAACCGGCGGCGGCTATAATCATCGATTCAGATTAGATGAAATGGTGTTGATCAAGGATAATCACTTACGGGTTACGGGTTTCGGGTTAGGGATAACGGAATTAAAAGATTTAATAAAAGAAATCAGGAAGAGAACTCCTCCTGGGATGAAGATAGAAATCGAGGTAAGAAATCTAAAGGAATTTAAACACGCCTTAGAAGCAAAGCCGGATATTATAATGCTGGATAATATGGGGATTGATAAGATAAAAAAAGCTGTTATAATGAGAAGTGAGAAAAAGCGCGGAGATTCTCCAAAAATTGAGGCATCCGGAAATATTGAGCTTGAAAATATCAGCGAATATGCGCGCAGCGGCGTAGATTTTATTTCGTTAGGCACACTTACCAAGGATGTCCATTCCCTGGATTTGTCACTAGAGATTAAATAATTTCTGCCTCATTCGATTTTTTATTCCGGGGAGAATGGAAGCTATTATTAAAGGGGGTAGAAAATGAGAAAAATAGCAATATTAACATTTACCTTTATTATTATAGCTTCCTTAACTGTAACGGCAAAAGTACAGGAAAGCAGCTCCGGCAGGGTTAATGACAGATATTCAAAGATAATTGTTACTACCAAGGTTGTGGAGGCATTAGGTAAAATTGGCGACCCGCAAGCGCGCGATGCTTTGATTCAAGCCCTAAAAAGTAAAGAATTTTTTATCAGAGCTTATGCAGCACAGGCGCTGGGCAGATTGCAGGATAAAG
>CAYMKG010000060.1:0-2622 GCA_964391145.1 uncultured Planctomycetales bacterium | reverse complement strand
AGCAGCCTGCACGGCCATAGCTAAGATTGAGGATAAGGAAAGCATACCAAGACTTATAGAAAGATTAAAAGACCAGGATGTTCTGGTGCGCGCTGCCGCAACGGGAGCACTTGCTACATTTGGTGAGAGAACCCAAATAGATTTGTTTAGGAAAGAAATGGAGGCAGATGATTCCATATTAGAGGCGAGCTCTTACGTAGCCTTAGCAAATTTAGGCGAATTAGATATACTGCCGGTTCTATTGGAGAAAATTGTGGCTCCCGAGAGTCCGACAATTATAAGAACCGAGGCAGCTCGGGCGCTTATGATCCTAAAGCCGCATATTTTTAACCTTGTCGAAGAAGCTCTGGAAGAAACTGAAATTTTATACGATATTCCTTTACTAGAAAATTTGCAGTTCGACTATCAAGCAAACGGCAGAAATTTGAAATTAATACTTACAGAGGCCTTAAAGGATAGCGAAAATCCGCTTCACCAGGACGCTCCATTAATTCTTTACCTCCTTGATGCTAAAATGGCCTTGCCGGCTTTGCGGAGTGCACTATCTCAAGAAAATCCCGAGTTTGTTGCACTAACAGCTTACGTGCTGGGAGAGTTCAGGGATAAGGAAGCCACCGAATACCTTATCGAAGTTTTTGAAAAATACGGCATCTGATGTGCTCTTGTGATGTTTCAGGGATTATTCAAGCTGAAAAGTAGCTTTGAACCCTGCGGTGACCAACCCCAGGCAATTGAATCTTTAACTAAAGATATACTAAAAGGAGAACGCTATCAAACTCTTTTAGGCGTAACCGGTTCGGGCAAGACTTTTACTCTGGCCAATATTATTTCCAATGTCAATAAGCCTACCTTGGTTATTTCCCACAATAAAACTTTAGCCGCACAGCTTTACAGCGAATTCAAAGAATTTTTCCCCGATAATGCGGTTGAGTATTTTGTCAGCTACTACGATTATTATCAACCCGAGGCGTATATACCCCAGACAGACACCTATATTGAAAAAGACGCCTCCATTAATGACCGGTTAGACCGCCTGCGGCTTTCCGCTACCAGTAGCTTAATGAGTCGGCGAGATGTTATTATTGTGGCCTCGGTATCCTGCATCTATAACTTAGGCTCGCCAGAGGATTATGAAGGGTTAATTTTATTTTTAGAAAGAGGCCAGACGATTGACAGGGAAAGTTTACTTTCCCGCTTGGTGCAGCTTCAGTACGAAAGAAATGACTATGAGTTTATAAGAGGAAGGTTTCGAGTAAGGGGAGAAAGCATTGAGATTTTTCCATCTTATGCTACCCGGGCTGTCAGGATAGAGTTTGACGGCGATTTAATTACCAATGTCGCCGAAGTACAACCAGTGAGCCTTGAAATTTTAAATAGCCTCGATAAGTTCGCCCTGTATCCAGCCAAACACTTCGTGGTCAGCCAGGACAAAATCCAGATGGCGCTTAAATCTATTGAGTGGGAATTGGAAGATCGCCTTAGCTTTTTTAAAAAAAATAATAAGTTATTGGAAGCAGAGCGCTTAAATACTCGCACGCGCTATGACATGGCAATGTTAAAGGAGATGGGCTATTGTCACGGGATTGAAAATTATTCCCGCCATCTATCCGGTAGGCCTCCCGGCTCTCGCCCATATTGTCTTATAGATTATTTTCCCGAAGATTTTTTAACCATTATCGACGAGTCGCATGTAACCATTCCGCAATTAAGAGGTATGTACGAAGGTGATCGCGCCCGCAAGGAGGTGTTGGTGGAATATGGATTTCGTCTGCCTTCCTGCCTGGATAACCGCCCTTTACGTTTCGACGAGTTTCAGAAGCTCATAAAGCAGGTGGTATTCGTATCAGCAACGCCGGCGGAATTCGAGATAAAAAAATCCAGGGGAAAGGTTGTACAGCAGGTTATCCGTCCCACGGGACTAGTTGACCCTCAGATTATCGTTAAGCAAACGGCCGGGCAGATAGCGGATTTGGCTGCTGAGGTCGAAAAGCGCGCCAGGAGAGACGAGAGGGTTTTGGTTACCACTTTGACCAAGAGGATGGCTGAGGATTTGGCAAATTATTTGCAGGAAAGAGGCTTGAAGGTAAGATATCTCCATTCTGAAATTGAAACAATCCAGCGCGCCAAAATCCTCAGGGAATTGCGTCGGAAAGATTATGATTGCTTGGTAGGGGTTAATTTGCTTAGAGAAGGATTGGATTTACCCGAGGTATCTTTGGTAGTAATTCTCGATGCGGATAAAGAAGGTTTTTTGCGCTCCGCTACTGCGCTTATGCAGGTAGCCGGTAGGGCGGCCAGAAATATTAATGGGACAGTATTTATGTACGCAGACACAATTACCGATTCAATGAGAAAGGCAATAAATGAAAGCAATCGCAGGAGAAAAGTCCAATTGGAATTTAACCGAACTCATCATATCAGCCCGCGCACAATTCAGAAGGCGATTAGGGAGGGAATCGAAGATTTACAGGAGGCAGAAGAATTTGTTCAGGATTTAACAGGTCTGGAGCGCGACGAATACGAGTTGAATAAATACATTTCGCAGTTACAATACGAGATGGAGTTAGCCGCGCGCAATCTTCAGTTTGAAAAGGCCGCTCAGATTAGGGATAAGATAAAGGA
>CAYMKG010000059.1:0-6692 GCA_964391145.1 uncultured Planctomycetales bacterium | reverse complement strand
TCGAAGATAAGGATATAGTTTTTTACAGAAGGATGGGGTATGCTCATTTTACCAAGCCGGGCGATTACCTTTGCGCCAGAGAGGATATTGCCTCTTTAAAGGGCAATAGGTACAAATCCAAGCGTGCCTCGTATAATTACTTCATCAAACATTATGATTTCAAATTCCAGCCGTTTCTCGGCAAGGATACAGATGTCTGTTTAGCTCTATACCGGCGCTGGGCCAAAGAGCGCAAAGGCAAATTAGCCGATTCGGTTTATCGGGGTATGCTTGAGGATTGTTTCTTTTGTCATAAATTAGCGATGGAAAATTTCACCCAGTTAGGCCTTGTCGGTTATGTGGTAAAAATCAGGGGTGAGATTGCCGGTTATACCTTCGGTTTTCCTCTGAATTCAGAGACCTTCTGCATTTTGTTTGAGATTTGCAATCTAAGTTATCGAGGTATTTCCCAGTTTATTTTTTCTCAATTCTGCCGGCAAATGTCCGATTATCAATATATTAATATTATGGATGATTCGGGGTTAGAGAATTTAAGTAAAGTAAAGTTGTCGTATCGGCCAATTCGCATTGTACCAAACTATGTTATTAAGAGATATAAAGTCGGTTATGGCTAAGAGTATTAACGAAACTGAATTCACTGTTTTTGATGTGGAAACCACGGGCCTTGAGCCTGAATTGGGAGACCGCATAGTCGAGGTCGGCGCAGTTAGATTAAGGAACAGGGAAGTGCTGGGAACATT
Source organism: uncultured Planctomycetales bacterium (assembly GCA_964391145.1). Classification (GTDB taxonomy): domain Bacteria; phylum Omnitrophota; class Gorgyraeia; order Gygaellales; family JAHJCI01; genus CAYMKG01. The sequence goes on along the minus strand of CAYMKG010000059.1, from coordinate 5,952 downwards.
CCATTCTCTTATTAATCCGGGCAACCGAGAAATTTCTCCGGCTGCGTTTGCAGTAAACCAGATTACCTCTGACATGATTAAAGATGCTCCAAATATTTCGGAGGTCTTGCCTAAATTTTTGGATTTTATTTCCGGTTCCTGCCTTGCTGCTTATAATGCGCCTTTTGATTTTGGTTTCTTAACCTCAGAATTAAAGTCTATAAAACAGCAGCTCCCCGAAGAATTACAAATAGTGGATATCCTGATAATGGCAAAGAGAATTCTTTCGGGTCTGGAGCGTTATACCCTATGGTTCGTAGCCGAGCAACTCGGTATAGGCGCCATCCAGGAGCACCGGGCGCTTTCCGACGTCCGGTTGACCGTAGAGGTTTTTAATCGGCTGACCTCCATGATTATCCAAAAAGGGGTTATAGATTTTGAACAATTTATCAGTCTCTTCGGCTTAAGCTCACAGCTGTTAAACAATATAAATAATGTTAAGGTTGCTCGTATTCGGCAGGCTCTGGATTTAGGGGTAAGTCTTAAGATAAAATATCTCTCCGGACATAATGCCGAACTTACTGAAAGAGAGGTTATCCCCCGAGAAATAATTCAGGATAAAAATCAGATTTACCTTGTAGGCTTTTGTAATCTAAGAAACCAGGAGCGGACATTTAGGATTGCGAACATATTGCATTTAGAAATGGGAACGCCTTTCCGGAATTTGCCTCATCTGCCATAATCAGATGCGGCGTCGGCAGAGGGTATCTGCAGTCTGGCTCTACCTGGCATGCGGGGATAATTTATTGGATTTAAATTTGGATTTTGTTAAACTGATAAATAAAAAGCAATGGGAGATTCTTAAGAATTGAGTCAGGCTGCAGTTGCTTCTTACGCACATTGAGTGAACCCCGTTAGAAAGTTCAGAAGCGGATGAAGCCTCCTTTCTAATGGGATGAATTACAGCAAATTTTCGATAAATTAGTTAAGAAAAGAAGGGGGCAGTTATGCAAGAAAGACGCAGGTTCAATCGATGTAAGTTGGAGCAGGAAGCGAAGGTTTCAATGGAGTCCAACGGGGAAGAAAGGGGGATGTTACTTGATGTCAGCGTAGGGGGAATGAGAATTCTGCTAAACAGGAAAGTAGAATTGGGCAGTCAGCTTTCCGGAGAATTCAAGATTATCCCTCATCTCGGCCCATTCTACGTTTGGGGGGTGGTAGCCTGGACAAAAGCAGAGAAAGGCTCAAACCTGTGGGAGGTCGGAGTGAAATTTACCAAGATAAATACCATTCCGGATTAAATAAAAACGCAAAATGCAAAATGCAAAACGCAAAAGTACAAGCTAAAATTAAAATTTTTATTTTTTGCTTTATTCTTTTACCTTTTACCTTCTACCTTTTACCTTTGTTATCTGGCTGTATGCAGAAGAGCGGTCTGGATGAAGCCAGGGAATATACAAGGCAGGCTCAGGATTACTATCAGCGTTCCATTGAAAAATACAGGCAGTTGATAGCTCAAGGAGAGGATTTAGAACAGGCTTACCTTGAATTAGGTTTGCTTTATTATCAGCAGGGCGACTATGAATCAGCCAGCCGGTATCTATCAAAGGCGTCTGTACCCGAAGCGAAGAAATACCTCGCTCTTTCTCAGTATAGAAATAATGATTTTATCGAGGCAAAAGACGCGTTTAAGAAGATAGAAAACCCTGACGACGAAACCCTTTATTATTACGCAGAGGCCTGCGAAGAGCTTAATCTTTATGATGAGGCCCTGGATATTTATAGCAAAATTAATGAGGAGCCGTTCAGGACTCGGGCCCAGGACCGGATACAGCTAATTACCCGGTTAGGAGAAGAATTATCTTTAGAGAATCTTTCACCCGGTCTGCAGGAGATAATTATCAACGCCCCTCCTGCGGAAAAATACCCTAACGCCGGAGCACTGATTTTGCTTTGTGACGAGAAGGTTGAGCTTACGCCGGAAAACAATGCTGTATTTTACGAGCACCTACTTATCAAGGTTCTGAACGAGCGGGGGAAACAAGACTTTTCCGAAATTGTGATAAGTTACGATTCTACTTATGAAAAAGTAGAACTGGAATACGCGCGGACAATCCGGCCGGACGGGATAGTCATTCCCGTAGGTAACCGCCATATCCGCGATGTGTCCAAATATCTAAATTTTCCGCTTTACAGCAATGCCCGGGCAAGGATAATTTCCTTTCCAGAGATTGCCGAAGGATGCGTTATTGAATACAAATACAAAATTTATCGCAATCAGTTGGTCAATGAGAAAGATTTTGTCCTTTCTTACCGCTTACAGGAGTTAGAGCCGATTATTCAGGCTAAATTCAGGTTAATTACTCCGGCACAGAAGCCTCTGCATTATAAGGTCTTAAATACCGATTATAACACTGCTCAGGCTAAATTAGAGCCTACTATAGAAGAGTCTGCAGGGTATAAAGAGTATCTCTGGGAGTTTAAGGATATACCCGCGATTATCCCTGAGGCGAATATGCCCCCGAATTCAAAGATAAATCCGACAATTCTTATTTCAACCTTTGAGTCCTGGCAGGAGGTTTATAAATGGTGGTGGGGTTTAGCTCAAGACAAGATTAAGGCAGACGAGGCAATAAAGCAGAAGGTAAAGGAATTAACCGAGGATAAGGAAACGGCATTGGATAAGGTGCGGGCAATCTACAATTTCTGCGCTGAGGATATTCGATATGTTGCTGTGGAATACGGGCAGGCCGGCTATGAGCCGCATAAAGCAATTGATATCTTTTTTAATAAATACGGAGACTGCAAGGATCAGGCGATACTTCTTGTCACAATGCTGCAGGAAGCAGGCATTAAGTCTTATCCCGTATTAATTGGCACAGACGAATATATTGATTTGCAGGAAGAGTTTCCTTCCATCAATTTTAACCATTGCATAGCCTGTATGGAGATAAATGAGGAACTGGTATATCTGGACCCAACCTGCTCCACTTGCTCGTTAGGAAATTTGCCATCCGGTGACCAAAACAGGAAGGTTCTCGTTTTCACTGAGGCCGGTTACAGGATAGAGACTACACCTATTTATCCTGCCCGGCACAATTCCTTAAGGAGAATTCTCAGAATGAAGATCAATCCCGACGAGACAATTAAAGCAGAAAGGGCGATCTATACCTTCGGGCAATACGATGCCAGCCAGCGCATCTGGCTTAAATATTCGAGTCAAGAGGCCATTTCGGAAAACCTGAAGCAGATAATCCAGGGCATATCTCCTGCTGCCAGATTGATAAAATATGAGATTCAAAATCTGGAGGACCTGAACAAGGGCGTAATTCTAAGTTATTCTTTTTCCGGAAGAGAATACTGGATAAAAGCCGGCAATTTAAGGTTATTCCCTCCGCTGGCGCAATTGGATACCTCGGTGGTCGCCAAACAGGAACGCAGATATTCTCTTGATTTAGGCCTTCCAAATACTGTGGTAAGCGAGCTTGAGGTGGTTTTGCCAAAGAAATTCAAGTTAAAGTATTTACCGGCTGATTTAAAGCTAAGCAATCCCTGGCTGGATTTAAGCGTTGAATACAGCGTAAGAGAAAACTGTCTCTATTTTAAGCAGGTAACCCGAGTAAAAAAAAGATTCGTCTTCCCTGCCGAATATCCGGAATTTAAAGAGTTTATGGAAAAGGTATCAACTCAAATCAGGGAAAGGGTGATTTTTCAACGTGGCTAAACGCGACAGAAAAATAGAAAGAAGAAAATATATCCGTTTGGATTCGGTATTCCCCGTAGATTTTCGTTTGGTTGCGCAGGATAATAAGACCTTCTTGTCAGATTGGATACAGGGATTTACCAATAACATCTCTGGCGGGGGGATTTGCCTAACGGTAAATAATCTCAAGTCAGACCTGGCTGAGCTGATTCAAAAAAGAGAGGCCGGTCTATTGCTTAACATCCAAATTCCCCTATCCAGCCAGGCAACTCCTGCACGGACGAAGCCGGTTTGGATAGAGCCGGTCTTAAATCAGCCGGGACAGTATCTTATTGGTTTATCTTACACTGAAATTTCCGCCTCAGCAAACAGGCGTATTGTGAACTTCGCCTGGATGAAATACTTGGTGCCCAGGCTCAGCGCTGGATTACTTATTATTCTGGTTTTGAGTATCGGTATCAGCGGATATTTTAACTGGAGATTGACAAAAGAGAATCGCAATTTAGTTCGCCGTTTGGTCGAGGTCTTAGAACAATCGAAATTAACCCAGGAAACGATAAGTAAGATAAATAGGGAGAGAAAAGAGTTAGGTTCACGCCTGGAACAGATTCAAATTCGAATTAAAAAAGCCGAGGAGGAAAAGAAGCGGTTAACCGAGGAACTCAGACAGATGCAATTGGCAATAGAAAGAAGAGAGGTCGACGAGCAGAAGCTTCGGGAAAATACGCAACAGCTGACCCTATTGATTGAGCAGTTAAGAAAAGAAAGAGATACCCTGCAGGAGGAATTACTTGAGCTTAGAAAGATGGAAACCCAGGCAGCCAAAAGCTTATCACTTTTAGACGAGAAGAAAATAACGCTTCAGAAGGAGACCTTTGACAATATGTATCAGTGGCTTCTTAGTCACCAGAATCCGCGCAGCGGTCTTATCTTGAGTTTCGAAGGAGACCGAGACGTAGCTAATTGGGCTTTCACTTATGACCAGGCTCTGGTGGCAAGCGCTTTTGCCTACTGCGGTGATTTTCAAAGAGCACAGAAGATTTTTAATTTCTATAAAAAAGCCAAGAAAGTGGACGGAGGATTTCTGAATGCATATTATGTCAAGGACGGCCAACCGGCGGAATATGTTGTGCACTGCGGGCCGAATATCTGGCTGGGTATCGCAATATTGCAATATACAAAGATGTCAGAGGATAACCGTTACCTGGATTTGGCCAGAGAGATTGCCGACTGGGTGATTCAAATACAGAGAGAAGATGGAGGCGGAGGAATAAGAGGAGGGCCGAGGATTGAGTGGTATGCTACTGAGCACAATCTGGATGCCTATGCCTTTTTTAATATGCTTTATAAGATAACCGGCGAACAGCGTTATAAGGAGAGTGCCCAGAAAGTCTTAACCTGGCTTATCAGACATACTTACGACCGTCCGGATATACCGGTCAAGCGCGGCAAAGGCGATTCTACCATTGCTACTGATACCTATGCCTGGTCAATTGCTGCTATAGGTCCGGCCAAACTAAAGGAAATCGGAATGCATCCTGATGACATAATGAAATTTGCCGAGGAGAATTGCCGGGTTGAAGTAAATTTTCGCCGTCCGGATAACAGTGTCATCAGAGTTAAGGGTTTTGATTTCGCCGCTCAGAGAAATTTGGCAAGGGGAGGGGTTGTTTCTACAGAGTGGACTGCTCAGATGATATTGAGTTTTAAGATAATGGCGCGCTATTATAGAGAAAAGCAGGAGCGCCAGACCGCACAAATCTATCAAAATAAGGCCTGTGATTATCTCTGGCAGTTATCCCGGATGATTATCTGTAGTCCTTCGCCTTCTGGCCAGGGGCGGGGATGTTTGCCTTATGCCAGCGCTGATTTTGTAGATACCGGCCATGGCTGGATGACGCCCAAAGGCAGCTCCACCGGCTCCGTATCCGGAACCGCATACACACTTTTTGCCTATTACGGCTGGAATCCTTTACAGCTGAAATAAGCATATTTTGTTCAATTCGTCGCCACAATAAGTTATACAAAGAAGCTCCTCAGGTTCAAGAAAAATCTGTTCAAGTCTCTGCCGAAGGCAGATTTTACTTGACAATTTGATTGAGTGGTTTTAGACTTAATGAAGGGAGGTGAAACTTAAATGAAAAAATATATTGCCATTTTTGGTTTAATTATCGGTTTTAGTCTCTGTTTATGGGCCTTTAATAGTCTTATTCGTGCGCAAGAAGAAATAATAACCTTAAAGTGCTCTTTTGGCGATGTCGCCTTCTCTC
>CAYMKG010000058.1:0-6714 GCA_964391145.1 uncultured Planctomycetales bacterium | reverse complement strand
AAGTAATCTCCCAGTCTTTAGACGATTTATACAACGAGCTTAAAAAAGAAATAAAAAAGAAATGTTAGACATAACACAAATTAGAGAATTCGAAGACAGGTTTTTGGCTCCTTATGCGATGAAGAGCCATCAGACTCGTGGACGTATTTACGAGGAAGAGGAACATCCCTATCGTTCCATTTACCAGCGCGACCGCGACCGGATTATTCACAGCGCCGCCTTTAGAAAGTTGGAATACAAAACCCAGGTCTTCGTAATTCACGAGGGAGATTCTTACCGCACCCGCCTTACCCACACTCTTGAAGTCGCACAGATAGCCCGTACCATCGCCTCTGCACTGAAATTAAACATAGATCTGGCCGAGGCGATTGCCCTGGCTCACGATCTTGGCCATACGCCTTTCGGCCACGCCGGCGAGGAAATATTGAACGAGCTTATGCGCCAGGAGGGCGGTTTTAACCATAATCTCCAGGGTCTGCGGGTAGTGGATTTTCTGGAAGAAAAATATCCCACTTTTCCCGGACTAAATTTAAGCTGGGAGGTAAGAGAAGGCATAGTAAAACATTCCTCCTGCTTTGACCAGTCGGTCAAACTGAAAGAATTCAATCCTCAAGAGCTTCCCACGATGGAAGCTCAGGTCGTGGACCTGGCTGACGAGATTGCATACGACAATCACGACCTTGACGACGGATTGACTTCAGGAATGTTATCCGGGGAGGATTTACTTAAAATTCCCCTGTGGAAAAGGATTTCCGAAGATATAAATAAAAAGTACAAATCAATCGACGACAATAAAAAAAGATATTTAATCATCAGGTCTTTAATCAATATTCAGGTGACCGACCTTATTCGGCAAACCGAATCTCAACTTAAAAAGCTTAAACCCAGCTCCTGGGAGGATATAAAAAAATTAAACAACAGGATAGTAAGCTTCAGCCGGGAAATGCTCGCGGAAAGAAAGCCGATGAGAAAGCTGCTTTTAGAAAAGCTTTACCGCCACTACCGCGTAGTAAGAATGTCCACCAAAGCCAAGAGATTTATTAAGGAGTTGTTCGACACTTACGTTAAAAATCCGAAGCAGTTGCCGGCTGAAGTACAGAAGAGGATTAAACAAGACGGCCTGCGGCGCTCGGTTTGCAATTACATCGCCGGGATGACCGACAGGTCAACGTTAGACGAGTATGAAAAACTCTTCGATCCCTACACAAAGGTATAAGCGCCTTTTTTTCTGCACCCATAGCCTCTACCGCCTGATGAATTCTACCTTTAATTTAAAGGACTTTGTATTGCGTCTGGCCAAACTTATCTGCCAGACTTTCAGAGTTCAATATTGTTCGATTGTATTGCTGGAGCCGATTAATAAATTTGCCATTTTAAGATGTGTGCTTAGCGGAAAGAAAAAATACCTAAATGATAAAAGGACAAGAATTTCAAACAGTCTGGAAAAAAAGATAATTAGAACCTCTTCAGCGCTTCTTCAAAAAAATCTGCTGGCGGCTCCTCTGATTGCCGAAGATATTATGGGAATTATTTTTCTCCGCAGGCCAGACAACAGGAGAACCTTCTGTCTCTGGGAACAGGAGATGCTCATAACCATCAGCCAGCAAGCGATAGTCGGGATAAAGAATCTACAACTTTACGAGGAACAGCAGAAGATAATTCTGGGCTCAATAAAGTCGCTGGTAACGCTATTGGATATGCGAATTCCCCAAGGGTATACTCACTCCCGCCATTTCTTTAATCTGGTTTGTGCTATCGGTGAGCAAATGCATTTAAATGAGAAACAAATCGAAAGCTTAAAATACGCCAGTCTGTTCCACGACGCAGGAAAGGTTGATATACCCATAGAAATACTCACCAAACCCGGCAAGCTTACGCCTCAGGAATATAAAATTATCAGACGCCACCCTACCAGAGCTGTTGAAATCCTGAGGTCTTTACAGGTTTTAAAACCGGCTATACCGATAATCTTGCACCACCACGAAAAATACAACGGCACCGGTTATCCATCACGCCTTAAAAAGCGGCAGATTCCAATCGGTGCAAGAATTATGGCAGTAGCCGATGCCTTTGAAGCAATGGTTTACGGCCGGCCCTACCGCGAAAGGATGGACGTTGCTTCTGCAATTAAGGAAATAAAAAAGAAAGCCAACACTCAATTCGACCCAAAAGTGGTTGAAGCATTTTTGAAGGCGATTAAGACAAAAAGAATAAAAAAATACTTGAAAAATTATAAACTTTAAAGATATAATAGTATTTTGATGCAGAAGCAATTAGAATTATTTAAAACAGACCAGGATAGACCGAAGATATTTAGAGGAGACAGTTTTCGGCCGAGTTTTTTCAGCGTCGTCAAAATACACGAAAAGGCGATACTAATCGCCATAGGGTTTATCATCGTCTCCCTGATTTCTTTTTCCTTGGGCGTGGAAAAGGGAAAGGGATTAATCAAAGCACAATTGGAGAACCGCGAAGAAAAAAATGTTTATGCTCAGCAGTCTTTGAAAGAAAAAGTCTTGCAAGTAAAGGACGATAAATCCGAAGTCAAAGCCGGGTATACCATTCAGGTGGCGACGTTTAGGACGAAAACTTATGCGCAAAAAGAAGCGGAGAGGTTAAAAAAGAAGGGGCTAGAAACCTTAATAATACCTAGAGGTGAGTTTGTTACAGTGTGTGTGGGTAATTTTTTCGAAAGACAGGAAGCTAAAATATCTCTAAACCAGCTTAAGAAGACCTATCACGATTGTTTCATTAGGAGGTTATAATGTCGATACACTCATCATTAAACACTTCTGAAAAGAATAAAAAGATGCGTTCTGTGCTTAAACGCGCAGAAAGACTAAAAATATTGATGGAAAAAGGCGAATGGGAAGAAGGAAAGAGCATTTTCGGCCTCCCCAAAATAAAGACCGCGAGAATCAAAATTAAGAAGGAAAAGGCAGCTCCAGCCACAGCTGCTCCTGCGGCAGGTGCAACAGAAACTGCCCCTGTTGCGGAAGAACCCCCAAAGGCAAAGGCCTAACCCTGCTATATTATATTTAATGGAACCGCTAAGCCTTATTATATCCTTTGCGCGATTTTTTATTCTCTTGCTAATAGCAATGACTGTCCATGAATTTGCTCACGGCTGGGTTGCTTATAAACTGGGAGACTATACGGCAAAGTCAATGGGCCGCCTGACCCTTAATCCTCTAGCTCACATAGACCCTTTTGGAACGATTCTGCTTCCCATACTTATTTTTATTGCCAGCGGCGGGCGGTTTATTTTCGGCGCGGCTAAACCCGTTCCTATTAACTATCTTGCCTTAAAAAATCCCAGAAAAGATATGATCTGGATCGGCTTAAGCGGACCGGTAGCAAATATTCTGCTGGCAATTGCCGTCAGGATAATATGGTCAGTCTTTCCGGCATCCTCTGCCCTGGTTGATACTTTCAGTATGTTTATCTTTATCAATATCATCTTGGGAGTTTTTAATCTCATACCGATACCTCCTCTGGACGGCTCAAGGGTTTTGATGGGCTTGCTTCCGGAAGACATAGCTTTAAGCTACGCAAAAATAGAACCATACGGTTTTTTTATCATTATGCTGCTTTTTATGTTGGGCTTTTTTCAGGCGTTTGTCTGGCCGCTGGTTGCCTTGATTTTAAATATTTTAGGCGTATGAAGATTATCGAGCTGAAATTAGGAAAGCGCAGTTATCAAATAAAAACCGGATTTGGCGTAATCAAAAATCTGGGCAGAGAAATCAGGAGGCTTAATTTAGGAACAGATGCTTTTATTGTTACTAATAATCGAATAAAACTGAGGTACGCTAAAAGTTTGCTTGAGCCGCTTAAACAAAGCGGGATAAATTACATTTTTAAAACCGTAGCGGATTCTGAGAAAAGCAAGTCTCTAACAAGCTGCCTTGGGGTAATCCAGGAGTTGGCAAGATTTGATCAAAAAAGAAAGGTTTTTATTATAGCCTTCGGTGGCGGCGTAATCGGAGACTTAAGCGGCTTTATATCCGCTATTTATAAAAGAGGTATTCCTTACATCCAAATCCCAACGACTTTACTTGCTTGCGTGGACTCCAGCATCGGCGGCAAGACAGGGGTGGATTTGAAATTCGGCAAAAATCTTGTGGGAGCTTTTTATCAGCCGAGGCTGGTTATGAGCGAGCTGTCTTTCTTAAAATCCTTAAGCTTGCGGCAGGTCCGCGCCGGCCTGGCCGAGGTAATAAAGTATGCGATAATAAAAGACAAAAAACTGTTTTTCTATTTGGAAAAAAATTACCCAAAGATTATCAACTTGCAAAAGCGAGCCTTGGAGCATGTCGTAAATCGCTGCGCGCAGATTAAATCCGGCATTATCCAGAGAGACGAAACAGAAGAGAAAGGCCTTCGGACTATTTTAAATTTCGGTCATACTCTGGGTCACGCTATAGAAGCGGCGGGTAATTACCAAAAATATAATCACGGCGAGGGAATAGCATTAGGAATGGTTTTGGCCGGTCAGATCAGCAAGGAATTGGGGCTTACAAGCGAAAATGTGCGTTCCAGGATAGAAAACTTGATCAAATCAGCCGGATTGCCAGTTTTTATAAAAGGCCTGTCCTTGAAAAAAATTATCGAAGCTTACTACCGGGATAAGAAATTTATAGGCGAGATTAACCGACTCGTATTAATCAGGGACATAGGTAAGACTGTAATTAAACAGAATGTACCTCTGAACATAATTAAGGATAGCTTAGCCTCAAGGTCGAATCTTTAAATTTGACCTCCACGCCGTCCGGCTCAATTTTGACTACCTGAGCCTTCCCGATGTAATCGCCAACCTTAACCATCCGGTCGTTGATTAAAGCCAGATATTCTCCGTCGCTAAAAAATATGCCGTTCAAAGATAAACCCGAAGCCTCTTTCCTTGGAGAGGAGATTTTTTCATTCGGAATCCTTAACGTTTCGGAAGCCAACGGAGTATGCCGGGCAGGCATTTTATAAATCTTAATTACCAATAAGCTTACCGAGCTCAGCGCAATCAAAAAGAGAACGGCAAAAACTACTTTGCTAAGTTTGGATTTGCCCCCCTCAGGTCTATCAGCTTCTAACCCAGCGTGCTTTTTAGATTTGTCCTCTAATCTTTTAAGGGCATCATAAATAATGCTCATTTAATTCCTCGATGCATTTCCGGGTAATTTCTCCGTCGATTGTATTAACCTGTGCGGCGAAACCCGCCAGCAGGCAGCGGTCGCATATGATATTTACTAAACGGGGCACGCCTTGTGAGTAATTATATATAATTGCTTGAGCCTCATCCGTAAATTGAATTCTGTCAAGGCTTGAGCCGGCAATTTTTAAACGGTGGTCTATATATTCTTTGATCTCGCCTTTTCCAAGAGGTCTAATATGATAACGCACAGCCACTCTTTGCTGAAGCTGAGCAAGAGATTCCAGGTTCAATTTGAACCTCAACTCAGGCTGCCCGACGAGAACGATTTGCAAAAGCTTATCTTTGTCTGTCTCTAAATTGGAAAGAAGACGGATTTCCTCCAGTTGATTTGGCTTTAAATTTTGCGCTTCGTCAACAATCAGCACCGCATTGCTGCCGCGAGCGGTCTCTTCGAGAAGGAACCGATTTAACTGCTCTACTAAAGACAGCTTGGTTTTTTTAGACACGGAGATGCCGAAATCGGCAACAATGGCTTCCAGTAATTCCTTTGTCGAAAAATTCGGATTAATGATGAAAGCTGTTTTTACGTTCTTCTGCATTGTCTGGTCAAGAAAAATCGCTTTCGGCGAAGCTTCTGGCGATTTTTCTTGAGTAATATACTTTCCTGCTATGCTATCCAGAAAAACGCGGCAGAGGGTTGTTTTTCCCGTGCCGATTTCGCCGCTGATGACGATAACTCCTTTTCTTTCGTTGATCCCGTAAACAAGGTGGGAAAGCGCTTCGCGGTGGGAGGAACTTAAAAAGAAGAAGGCCGGGTCACTGGTTATGTTAAACGGTCTCTCTCTTAACCCGTAATATTCACAGTACATATCCTTTTTTAGTATATCACAAATTCTTGACAAGGCAATAAATCTATGTTAGCATTAAATTCGTGAAGGATAACCCAATAAATACAGCGAAAGAAAGGAGACGCTTCAGACGCGTGAACGCCAAATTTCCTATATGGTATCAAATGAAAAAGGGAGGTTTTTTTGCGTCTGCATCGACAGAAGATGTCAGTATATCGGGAATGAGGCTTAATGCGGACAGATTTTTCCCTTCAGGGCTTAACCTAAAACTCGAATTAAACATCTTATCAAAGGTAATTAAAGCTGTAGGTAGAGTGGTGTGGTCGAGGTCTCTGCCGTCTTCAGGCCGGTATCAAATGGGAATAGAATTCATCAAAGTTGATCCCCAGGAAAAGAATTATCTTTCTGATTATATTAACATGAAAACAACGGAATTTGTGGAACTGGAGAGGTAAATGGTAGCCAAGGAAGCAGAAAAACAAACTAATTGTCCTGCCTGTGGAAAACCTATCAAAAAACTCAAGCGCTATTATCGAAACGGCAAGTACTTTTGCAGCAAAAAGTGCTGGAAGAAAAGCAAGGCCCCCAAAGAGCCCTCGTAAATTTAATTTTTCAGATGAATAATTATCAAGGCAGAGCAGAAAGAAGGCGATATCCGCGCGTTAAGCGAGAAATCTCCCTGAAGATTAAATACGACAATTACGACACCATGGGGCA
>CAYMKG010000057.1:5591-7009 GCA_964391145.1 uncultured Planctomycetales bacterium | reverse complement strand
TCCAGCAGCGTAAAACCTCTCTTACTCGCCATATCCTCCTCCTTTCACGCAAACCTATTTAGCCTTTGGTTCAAACACCCTGACCTTGCAACCTATTAATTTTTTGTCAGGTCATTTTATAATGCACGGGCTAATTTGTCAATAAATATTTTAGTACTGCCCGAGCCGGCTAATCTGAAATATCGGCAAAAACATCCCCACGACCATAACTCCGATAATTATTCCTATAACCACCAACATAATCGGCTCAAACATAGAAGTAAACCGCGTCAAGAATGTTTCCACGGATTCCTGATAAAAAGAATTTATTTTTTTAAACATTCCGGAGAGGTCTCCCACCTCTTCGCCAATATTTACCATTTGCACCACCATTGGCTCAAAGAAACCGCTCTTTTCCATTGGCGCGCTCAAAGAGCGCCCCTGTCTGACTCCTTCTTTTACATTACGAATAATCTCAGACATCACTAAGTTACTGACGCTCCTTTCGCTTATCTCTAACGCGTACAGTATCGGCACGCCGCTTTCGATTAAAGTAGTCATCTCCGAAGAGAATCTTTCTACCACTAAATCGCGAAAAAAGTCTCCAAATATAGGAAGCCTGAACAAAAAACCCTCATATTTTTTTCTCCCCTCAGGGCGGCTGATATATCCTTTAACTAAAAATATTACCGCAATAATTCCTACGGCCAGAAGAGGTAAAAAGCGACGAATAAAATTACTCGCCCCGATTAACATCATTGTAAGCGCAGGCAGCTTTACGTTAAATCCGGAAAAAAGGGTTGCAAAGCTGGGGATTATCTTCACGGTAAGGAAAAGTAGCGCAGCCATCCCAACAATCATAAGTATCACCGGATATATTAACGCTGAAATAATCTTGTTCCGAAATCGCGCTTTCCTTTCCAAGTAGCCGGCTAGCCTCGAGAGAACCCCGGCCAAATTGCCCGAAGCCTCTCCGCTCTCCACCAGGTTAATCCATAATTCAGAGAAAACCGAGCGATTCGTAGCCATAGCTTCGTGCAGACTTAAACCCTCCTCCATCTTTCTTCTAAGGTCGCAGATTGCACTGTAAAGCCGGCGGCTGAAAACCTGCCTTAAAATTATGTTTAATGCTTCCAGAATAGTAACGCCGGCGCCTATAAGCGTGGCTAATTGCCTGCAGAACAGACTTAAGTCATGGGGGGTTATACGGTAGTGGCGATGTCTGTGAATGAATTCGGCGGGTGATATCTTCTGCCTTGCTTTAACCTTTTTTAATTCGGGCTGAACATTAATTACCACCAGCCCCTTACTCTGTAGCCGCGTGATTAATTCGTCCTTGCTGGCACATTCCTCGACATTTGAAATTTTTTTCCCGGTTTTGTCTTTTGCTATGTAAGAAAATCTGGGCATAACTTAGTTAGGCTGGAGTTAATCTTTAC
>CAYMKG010000057.1:2752-5491 GCA_964391145.1 uncultured Planctomycetales bacterium | reverse complement strand
GTAACCGATAGCACTTCTTCAAGAGAGGTGATTCCGGCTTCCACTTTTTTCAATCCAGAAGCGTAAAGGCTCTGCATTCCTGAGGCGATGGCAACTTCTTTGATATTCTCATAAGGAAGGTGTTCGGTTATGAGCTTGCGAATTTCTTTATTAATCCTCATCACCTCGCCAACGCATACCCGACCGCGGTAACCTATGTGATTGCATTTGGGGCAACCGCGAGGCCGATAGATTAATTCGGTTTTAAGTTTTATACCGCCCAGCTGCTCTGCGTCGGGTTCGTATGCTTCTTTGCAATCTGGGCATAACCTGCGGACTAACCTCTGCGCCACTACCAAAACCAAAGAAGGCACAACTAAAAAAGGTTTAACCCCTATGTCCAGCAGGCGGTTAATTGCCGAAGGCGCGTCGTTAGTGTGCAAGGTACTAAAAATCAAATGACCGGTCAATGCAGAGCGGATGCAGATTTCGGCAGTCTCTAAGTCTCGGATTTCTCCTACCAGCATTATATCGGGATCCTGACGAAGAAAACTCCTCAGAGCCGAAGCGAAGGTTAATCCGATATCCGGCTTTACCTGAACCTGATTTATGCCTTCGATATGATATTCTACGGGATCCTCAATGGTAAGTATGTTCTTTGAGGGGTCTTTTATTTCACTCAGTATAGAATATAGTGTCGTGGTTTTTCCGCTGCCGGTGGGGCCGGTTAAGAGTATTAATCCGTAAGGCATGCGTATCGCTTCACGGATTTGTTCTAATTGATTCGGTTCAAAACCCAATTGAAGTAAATCAAATATCATCGCGGTTTTATCCAGAATTCTTAAAACCAATTTTTCTCCATATATTGTCGGTATAGTGGACACTCGTAAATCGATAACGCGGTTCTCCAGTCTTACTGTAAAGCCTCCGTCCTGGGGTAAACGTTTTTCCGCAATGTCTAATCTACTTAGAATTTTTATACGAGAGATTATTGGCAAATGCAGATGCGGGGCAGGCGGAGGAATTTCGTAAAGTTTGCCGTCAATCCGATACCTCAAACTCAACCTGTCTTTAAACGGCTCTAAATGTATATCGGAAGCGCGCTCATCAATGGCCTGGCGGATGATTAAATCTACCAATTTCACCACTGGCGCTTCCTCTGCGCGTGCAATGAGTTTTTCCAGGCTTAATTCTGCTTCACCAACCTTAGATTGATCCGTTTCGGAAATGCCTGAAGAAGGAGTAATCTCATAGCTTGCTTCAACCGCTTCTTTAAAAAGACTGGTCTTGCTATAATATTGTTCAATGGCTTTGGCAATATCTGATTTTGTAGCTATAACCGGATTAATCTGACAACCGGTCATTTTCTTCAGGTTATCTATTAGTATGAGGTCAAGAGGGTCAGCCATTGCTACGGTCAATGAATTTAAAGTTCGCCACAAAGGTAAGACCAGATTTTTTCTTGCAATGTCTATGGGAATAAGCTCTTCCAGATTTTGATCTACAGCCGGCTTAAGCATGCCCGTTCCCAATGAAAAATAAGGAATTCCCAGCTGTTTGCCAATTGCAACCACCAATTGCTCCTCGGTGACCACCCCCCATTTAAGCAAAAGCTCACCTAAGCGGCCGCCTTCTTTCCTCTGTTTGGAAACGGCCTCCTCCAGCTGGTGCTTTGTAATCACGCCCTCCTGAAGCAAAATCTCGCCCACCCTTAGGTATTTATCGCTATCAGCCATAGTGATTCTTTTTCTTATATCAGATTTACCCCGCCCTTTCTAAAAAAAGCAGCGTGGATATATGAGAAAAAGGGCGGGGTTTATTTAAAGCTATCGAGGGCTTTTTCGATACTCAATAAACGCACTTCCTTCGAAGGCACATCCTGTTCCCGTGAAGACAGAATAGCGTTTATGCTCGGCGCAGGCCACAAACCGGTATCCTTTATAATACGAGGAGTAATAAACACAAGCAATTCCCGCTCTATATCCTTTTCCTTATTCTTATGCCTGAATAGCGCCCCGAGAAACGGTATATCGCCCAATAGTGGCACCTTACTGAGCGTCTCTCTTTTGTCATTGTGGATAAGGCCGCCGGCGATAATCGTCTCTCCATCGCGAACCTTAACCACGGCCTTGGTTCCCCTCTCCTCCACATCCTGATACGCTGTCTGACCTGTCATCGGTATCGCTGGTTGCACTGCGCTATCACGCGCCTCTCTAACCCTGGGATAGATAAACATAGTTATCTCCCCGGTTTCGGTATTTATCTGCGGCGTAACCCGCAAGCTTATTCCGGTGATCTCCCTTTCCGTTGTATAACCCGTAACCTCATCGTTGTACTCTCCTCCTAATTCCGGCTCCAGGCCGATTAGTGAATTTGCTTCAATCTTAATTTCAGCGGTTTCGTTGTTTAAGGTGAGTATGCGGGGGCGGGCCAGGTATTTTGTATCTGTGCGCTGGCGTAATAAATCCAGTAGGCCGCCGTAGGTAGTTCCGAAGATTACCGAACCCTGCGCTCCCGAATCGTCAATCTTACTGTTCTCTCTCCTGGTTAGACTTCCGATAAAGAATCTGGCTCCCTGGTGAGCAAATTCTCCGGGAAGAGTAAGGGTAATGGGGTTGGTACCGAAATCAAATCCTAGTTTATCCACCAGCTGTTTACTCACGTCGAGCATCTCCACCTCAAGCATAACCTGAGGCACAGGCACATCTAATTCCTTTATCGCCTCCGTAATTGCGTTAAATCTATTTGGAAAATCTGTAA
>CAYMKG010000057.1:0-2652 GCA_964391145.1 uncultured Planctomycetales bacterium | reverse complement strand
GTATTCTACTTTGACATCTGTGATGAGCTCTGCCTTAGCCGGTTTCTCTTTAGAAAGAAACTGGGAAAATCTCTCTTCAGGAGGAAGCTGAGCAAAAACTGCCAAACAGAAAAAATTAAGAGTCACGCCAGGAATGAAGGCTACGCTAATAATCCGACAAAGCGCAACAATTCGATTTTTTATTTGCATAAGTGTCATTTGAAGTACACTTCGCTAATAACTAATTCTACCGGCATTTTTACAACCTCGAGGGCTAACTTAATTTCGCGCGCCGAAGAGAAACCTAAACCAAGCGAATTAACCGCGAACATTACTGTATTATTCTCTAATCTGCTAATAAACCTGCCGAGCTCGTGGTAGCTGTCTACCTGAATGGTTAACTTGAAAAAGACTTTATCGTATATTTCGCTTTTTGACTTTATATCCCACGATATCTGTTCAACAGGAGCTAACGAAATGATTTTTACTCCTGTGGCTGTAGCTAAACTCGTAATTGTGTTGATAATCTCGCGGCGGTCTTCTCGCTTAAATTTTTCTTTGTAAAACTCTATTCTATTTTTTAAATCCTCTATGCGATACAGTATTTCATTCTTCTGCTTCTGTTCCTCTTGAATCTGACGCAATTCATTAATTTTTTTATTTTGACCCTTAAAAATATTTATGGCCAGCAGGCCGGCGAGGCATAAAATTACAATATTGATAATCTGATTCAGACTAATTTTTTTTGTGCGCATCTTTCAAATTTTCTCTGTTAACGGCAATGAATTACAAACTTAGTGACTTCTAATCCTGTAGAAGTGAATCTTTCTATGGAAGCCACTTCTATCTTTTTAAATCTTCGGCTGAATTCTGGATTATTTTTAAGCCCTAAGACAATATCGTTAGCCGCGGCAAATTCCCTATCAGAATCTCCCAGAAAAACTAATCCTTCGAGGTTAAGCGTAAACCCGTCCTCTCGGGACCGAAAAGAGATAGAGGTCAACCACGAGCCTCGAGGAAGAATCTGCGGAATTATATTCATAACCCTGGTAAAATAAAACCTGTCTTTTACCACGCTGTCCATAACCTTGATTTTATTGCTTAATTCTTTCTCTAATCCGGAAATGGCTTCAAGGCTTTGGTCAGCAGATACCCCTTCTATGGCGGGCTGCTTTGCTTTGATTGCCTTTATCTGTTTCATTAAAGGTACACGCCTGTACCATCCCCAGCCCAGGGTTAAAATTATTATCAACAGCGAAAGCATCACCACTTTAGCGTTTATTCGCACGGCAGTTATCGCTATTGGCAACGCCTGGGATGGAATCTTTGCAACCGGCTCCTTTTTAGCTGCTGGCCTTAGAAGATTTATCGAGTAGCGTGACTTTATTTTACTACTTGCTGCCGTAGCAAAAGATTTGGCTAAGGCACAATTAAAGGTAAGGTTTTTGTCTAAAAATTTAGATATATCCAAATATATTGACGGCAATCCCAGATCTTTAATCAAAGAGGATATCTCAGTTTGCAATTGGGATAAGGAAAGAATAATTATCTTATCTATTGGCTTGGTGGGAAATTTTCGTCGAAAAAAATCCAAAGATATACGAATCTCGCTCTTTAATTTTTCCATAAAGATTAATTTTGCTGTTGCGGATAATTTTGCTGTTTTTCTGGAAGCAATTTCTTCCTCTAAAATTCCCGTTTCAGATTTCGGGATTAAAATGATATCGCGGCTGAAAAGAGGAAAACCATCTTGCCAAACTACAAAATTGGTCTCCTCCTCTAAATCCACATTCAAGATGCCAAGCAACCCGGATTGCCTTATACCTGCTAAATTTAAAAGCCGCAAAATGCTGAAAGCCGAATATTCGATTGTCTTAACCCGTATATCCAGACCCTTCAAAATTGAAAGGTATTTATCCAGAATCTCTTTTTTTATACCGACAAATAATACTAAAATTTTTTTATTTTTGCGGTCCGGAAAAAGCCTGAAGTCAAATACCAGGTCCTCAATCTTAAATGGAATGTACTTCTTGGCCTCGAAAGCAATGGCTCCAGACTTTAACTCTTTTTTAGACAAGAAGATAGGTAAATCAAAAGTGCGGATGATTAAGTCTTCGCCAGCGAGAGCAACGCTGGCGTGGGTTGGCGAAATGTTGTTCTTTTTGAGTGCGTTTCTTAAACTCGGAACTATCCTGGCTTCATCTGGAAACTTCTGCTCCGGTTCTGCACTGATAATTCTTACCTGAGCAGTGGTGGCACTAAAAGTGGCTTTCTTTCCTTGAGTCTCAATAACGTTGATTACTTCTGTTCCAAAATAAATACCGTATTCAGAAAAACCTTTAGCAAACATAAATTACCCCTGTTTGACTTGCCGCTGCTTGCTTTTTAGCCAATTATCGATATCCCGCTTATTAAATCGCCAAACTCCGCCTACCTTAATTCCGGATATCTTATTCTGGTGAAGCCAATTGTAAATAGTCTGGCGCTTTAGCCTTAAGTACTCAGCAAGCTCCTCTATGTCCATTAACTGATGTCTAGCCATTAATTACCTATTTTTACCTATTTTTAAGTATATTTATTTAAAACATAATTTTTTATTTTGTCAAGCGTTTTTTTTACTTAAATTTAAATCCCGCGAAAACAATGGATAAATCTCGTCGAGAAATCGTAATT
>CAYMKG010000056.1:4751-7027 GCA_964391145.1 uncultured Planctomycetales bacterium | reverse complement strand
AACCCGCAAAAATTCTTTACAATCCTTCAAAAATCTGATAATATAAAAATTCTTGATAGTAGCAAGCGACTGGTTTTGAGTAACTCGTCTACCGAGATGTAGATAAAAGCACGATTTAGCAAACAGCGGGCCCATAGCTCAGTGGCAGAGCAGGTGACTCATAATCACTTGGTCGGAGGTTCGAATCCTTCTGGGCCCATTATCCAGTTTACAGCTAACAGGTCACAGCTGACAGAAGTGAGCGACAAGGTTTTTAGCAGCCTATCCCGCGAAGCGGGATTTCAGCTGGTTAAAAGAATAAGCAATAGTGAGCGACGGGCGATTAGCTCAGTTGGTTAGCCCCGCACCAAATACAGGGGCGTATAGCTCAGTTGGTTAGAGCGCTGCGCTCACATCGCAGAGGTCTCTGGTTCAAATCCAGATACGCCCATTTATGAAAATTTGGTGCGGGGCACATCGCAAAGGTCACAGGTTTGAATCCTGTATCGCCCATTTATAAACATCAGGTTCCATATGGTTACATAAGGTTCCATAAGGTTACGGTTCCAGAAATAGAGATTTTTAAAAGTAACCTTACGCAACATTATGTAACATTACGGAACCTTACGTAACCTTTTAGATTAAGTGCCAGATGTTGATTTAAAAGAACAAATTCGCCAGTTAGTAAACCTGCAAGGTGTTGACTCACAAATTTATTCTCTTCGTCGGGAGAAAGAAAACATCCCTTTAAAATTAAAAGAATTAGAAGAGGGTTTTGTGAAAAAGAAAGAGAATTTAGCCCAATTGGAAAAAAGAGGGCAGGAGCTGCAAAGGCAGAGAAAAGAACAGGAGTTGGAGCTCGCATCAAAGGAAGAAGAAGCTCGCAAGATGCAGACTCAACTTTATCAACTTAAGACCAATAAGGAATACAGCGCCAAGTTAAAAGAGATTGAGGCAGTAAAGGCGGACAGTTCGGTGTTGGAAGATAAGATTCTGGCTTTGATGGATGAGGCGGATAAGTCAAACAGCGAGATAAACAAAGCAAAACAGTTCCTCGCTGAAGAAGAAAAAAAGATGAACGCTGAAAAGCAAAAATTGAACGAACGCAGCAAAGAGATAGAAGACAAGCTGCGCCAGCTTCAAGCTCAGAGAGAGCAAGTTACTAAGCAAATTAATAACAAAATCCTGTCCAAATATGAAAGGATATTGGTTAATCGTGATTATCTGGCAATTGTAAAAGTCAAGGATAATGCCTGTCAGGGATGTTTTATGAAGGTGTCGCCGCAGGTAATCAATCTTATCAAAATGTATAATAATCTGGTTATCTGCGAGGTGTGCCAGCGGATATTGTACATAGAAGACGAGCTGCACTAATCATTTTTGTTATGTTGAAAGAATTAGAAATTTATATTGATGGCGCTTCAAAAGGAAATCCCGGACCTGCTGGAGTAGGGGTAGTTATAGCTCAGGATGGCCAAACGATTAAGAATATTTCAGTCTATCTGGGAGACCAGACAAACAATTTTGCAGAATACGCTGCTTTGATATTCGGTTTGCAGGAAGCATTGGTTCTTCGCGCTAATGTCGCAAGGGTATATACGGACAGTCAATTGCTTTTTCGGCAGATAAATAGCGAATATAAGATAAAGAGTTCCAACTTAATCGGCTTACATCAACAAGCTCGACATTTATTATCCGCTTTTGATCACGTTGAAATCAAATATATCCCTCGCGAAGAAAATGGCGGAGCGGATAAGTTGGCAAAAAAGGCAATAAAATCCCGCACCTTTAACAAAGAAGCTCAGAATTTGGTAAAGGGTGCGGGATAAAAGATAAATGTAAGGCACAGGCCGAGGCAACTGCTCTACAGATAATATGTAGAGAGGAAAGTCCGAACTCCAGAGGGCAGCGCAGTGGGTAACGCCCACCTTCCTTTTTGGCAAATAGCAAATGACCAATGGCAAATGGTTTGGAGTATTTGCTATTAGCAATAAGCTATTAGCCAAGAGGGAGCGGATAAGAGCCACAGAGACGAGTAGTCACTGAGGCACTGCAATAAACTGAGATACTGAGTATTTCTCAGTGTTTTAGTTTTTTCTCAGTGCTTCAGTGACAAGGTGAAACGAGGCAATCTCTGCGCGGAGCAAGACCATATAGAGGCAAAGTCCGGGAATTGCATCTTCCGGGCGAGAAGTTGCCCGCTTCTGTCTAAGTCTCGGGTAGGTTGCTAAATCCCTGTGGCAACACAGGGATAAGAGGAATGGTTGCCTAAAAACAGAATTCGGCTTATCGGCCTG
>CAYMKG010000056.1:0-4651 GCA_964391145.1 uncultured Planctomycetales bacterium | reverse complement strand
ATGTCTGGTCATTCAAAATGGGCAAGTATAAAACATAAAAAAGCTGCTGCCGATGTTAAAAAGGGACAGCTCTACACTAAGATTATCAAGGAAATTACTTTGGCAGCGCGGCAAGGCGGAGGCAATCCGGATACAAACGCAGCGTTAAGAGCGGCGATGGCAAAGGCAAAAGAAGCCAACATGCCGTCTGATAATATAAAAAACGCAATATTAAGAGGCACGGGCGAACTTCCCGGCGTTACTTACGAGACAGTGATTTACGAGGGGTACGGTCCGGCCGGTGTGGCAATTTTGGTGGAGGCTGTTACCGACAATAAGAACCGAACTACCGCAGAGGTACGTAACATCTTTTCAAAGAAAGGAGCCAGCATTGCCGGAAGCGGTTCGGTTAGCTGGATGTTTTCCAAGAAGGGTTACATTTTAGTAGATAAGGGCGCTTCCAAAGAAGAGGAATTAATGAATATAATTCTGGAAGCAGGGGCCGAAGATATGAAATCCTCCGATAACAATTATGAGATTACCACTGCGGTGGAGGATTTAGAGGCGGTGAAGAAAGCGTTGGTCGATAAAGGAATAACTCCCCAGGTGGCAGAGCTTACAATGATACCTTCTTCTTCAATAAAGGTTACCTCGGGCAACGACGCAAAACAAATCTTGGGTTTAATCGAGTCGTTAGAAGAACATGACGACGTTCAGCACGTTTATTCCAATTTCGATATTCCCGATGAAATTTTAGAGCAGAGCTCTGTCTCTTAGTTGACAGTTGACAGTATAGTGAATGACATGCGGATATTAGGAATTGACCCTGCTCTGAGTATTACCGGCTACGGAGTTATCGACCAGATACATAGTCGTCTGCATTTGGTTGAGGCGGGAATCGTAAAGACTAAATCTAACTTTCCTCTTCCGGCAAGATTGGAAGAGATCTATAAAGGAATTTTTAAGATTGTTAAGAATTTGGCCCCGGATTGTATGATTCTGGAGAAACTCTATGTTCACTATCGCCACCCCACTACCGCTTACGTTTTAGGGCAGGCACGCGGTATTATTTGTTTAATTAGCGCCGAGGCTAATTTGTCTTTATTTGAATATGGCGCAACTCGGGTTAAGAAGGTGATAGTTGGCAGAGGTCTGGCGTCCAAGACCCAAATTCAGAGAATGGTTACCGGTATTTTGGGACTGACTAAATTGCCGAAATATCAAGATGTAACCGACGCTCTTGCGCTGGCGATCGCTCACAGTTACATCGCAAAATCAAAAAGACACTTAAATAAAACGAAACAATTTAATACAGTCAATTTATAACAATATAGCAATATAGCAATGATAGGCCGGATATCGGGAAAAGTCGTTCAGAGAAAGCCCGATTATTTGCTGATTGAAGTTGGCGGCATATGTTACGAGGTATTTCTACCCCAGGCCGTAATGGAGAGGATAAAGGAAAATTATAACCTTAACGGGAACATAAGCTTGGTTACTTACTATTACCTTCAGGCAGAGCCTTCCAAGAGTAAGCCTGTGCTTATCGGCTTTCTTAATGAGATTGAGCGGGATTTCTTTGAGCAGTTCATTACGGTCTCGGGAATAGGTCCTCGCGCCGCCTTGCGCGCTTTAAACAAACCTATTTCGGTAATCGCGCAGGCCATCCATGAGGGTAACTTAGTCTTTTTGAGTTCTCTTCCCGGAATCGGCCAGCAGAGGGCTAGAGAAATCGTGGCCAAACTCCAGGGCAAGGTCGGTAAATTCGGCTTAATTCGGGACTCCCGGTTTATCCAAGAACAAGAAGTCAGGAAAGACTTTGTCGAAGATGCTCTGGCGGTGCTGTTGCAGCTGCAGTACAAAAAATCCGAGGCCAAGATGATGATTAATAAGGCTTTGGAAAAATCACCGAATCTTAAGACAAGCGAAGAATTGCTCAATGAGATATATAAGCAAAGACAGAAAGACAAGGTAGAAGATAGTTAATTTGCGAACAAGCTAATGTTAATATGGTTGACCACAATTTTAAGGCAGTTATCGAGGCGCTGTTATTCGTGAGTGAAAGGCCGGTGTTGATCGAACAGATTCGCAGCGTTTTGAGCGAACTGGATTCAGCGAAGATCCGGGAAATATTAGAGAAGCTTAAGGAAGAATATATAAATTCCAATCGAGGCATGCGGGTGGTTGAGGTCGCCGGCGGCTTTCAGATGGTTACGGCTTCCGAACTGAGCTCATTCTTAAAGAAATTTTACCGGAAGCCCCCTGAGAGATTATCCGGCCCTACGCTGGAGACTCTGTCAATAATTGCCTACAAGCAACCGGTTACGCGAATGGAAATTGAAGGCATCAGGGGAGTGGATACAAGCGGCATAGTCAAGAGTTTGATTAACAAAGGGTTGGTGCGGACTGCCGGCAGAAAAAAAGCGCCGGGCAGGCCCTTTGTCTATACTACAACCCGCCAGTTCCTTGAATATTTCGGTTTAAAATCTTTAGAAGAGTTGCCAAAGATTGAAGAGTTTGCTAAAACGGAGGCTAAGAGATGAGTTTGGATAAATTGCGCCGCGAAATCGACGGCCTTGATACGCGTCTGGTTAAACTGCTTAACCGGCGGGTGCGGATTGCCCTGGAGATCGCCAAGGCTAAAAGGAAGCAGGGAGAGGCTCGATACTGCCCGGATAGGGAAAAGCAGATTTTGAATCGCTTACAGCGCATAAATCCCGGCCCTTTATCTTCCGCGGCTATAGAGGCGATATACCGGGAGATTATGTCAAGCAGCTTGGCTCAGGAAAATCCCCTGGTCGTTGCTTACTTAGGCCCCGAGGCAAGCTTCACTTATCAGGCTGCTCTGAAAAAATTTGGCTCTCAGGTGGTGTATGTTCCTTCTAATTCAATTACCGAGGTTTTTGTCGAGGTGGAAAAAGGAAGTGCTGATTACGGCGTAGTGCCTATTGAGAATTCTATTGAAGGAGCGATTACCCATACTTTAGATATGTTCGTGGATTCAGATTTGAAAATTTGCGCACAAATTATTTTGGAGATTTCACATAGTCTCCTGGCCAATTGTCCAAAAACGAAAATAAGCCGCATATATTCTAATCCGCAGGTTTTCGCTCAATGCCGAAGGTGGCTGGAGAATAATTTGGTTACGGCGCAGAAGGTTGAGGTTTCTTCGACTGCCCGGGCCGCTCAGATCGCCGCTAAAGAAAAAAACAGCGCCTGCATTGCTTCTCTGTCAGCTGCCAGGATTTACAAATTGAAGGTGATTGTCAGGGATATTGAGGATAGTCCTCATAACATTACCCGGTTTCTGGTGATTAGCAAACACGAGATTAATCCTACGGGTTCGGACCGGACCTCACTGCTTTTTTCTATTAAAGACAGGGTTGGAGCACTCCATGATATGCTAATCCCATTTAAAAAGCACCGCATAAATCTTACCATGATTGAATCTCGGCCGTCAAAAAAGAAGGCGTGGGATTATTACTTTTTTGTAGACCTCATCGGCCATTATAAAGATAGGAACGTAAAAAAAGCTTTAAAGGAATTAGAAGGCGAATGTAAATTTTTAAAAATCCTCGGCTCTTATCCAGTTTAGCCAGTTTAGGAATACCCTTCCGATTGGTTCAAAGGGTGTCCCTCGAATGGATTAAAGGATGTCTCTTATAAGGAAAAATATTGTTAATCTTGTTTCTTATCAGCCGGGTAAGCCAATTGAGGAATTAAAAAGAGAGCTTAAGCTCGAAAATATAATAAAGCTTGCTTCTAACGAGAATCCTCTCGGCGCAAGCCAAAAAGCAAAATCGGCGATAAGCAGAGCATTGGGTCAGATTAACCGCTATCCGGAAGGCAGCTGTTTTTATTTGCGTCAGGCTCTTTCCGGCAAATTAAGGTTAAAGCCTAATATGCTTATTTTTGGCAACGGTTCGGACGAGCTTATTGATATCATTATTAAGACTTTCGTTGAGGAGGGCGAGAATATCGTTACGGCGGATATAACCTTTTTGGAATACGAGATTATAGCCCGGATTCTCGGGCGAAAAATAATCAAGGTTGGCTTGCGCGACTTCCGCTATGACTTAAACGCGATTCTGAAAAAAATTAACAAAAAGACCAAGGTTATTTTTATTGCCAATCCTAATAACCCCACCGGCACATACGTAAGGAAAGCCGAGTTGGGCGAATTTATAAGCCGGGTGCCTAAACGGGTAGTTGTTGTTCTTGACGAAGCTTATGATATTTTTGTTGACGTAAATGATTTTCCGCGAAGTTTAGATTACCTAAAAAAGGAAGAGAACTTAATAATTTTGAAGACCTTTTCAAAGGCTTACGGTTTAGCTGGGTTGCGAATCGGCTTCGGAGTAGCTTGGCCTAATCTGATTTCCTACATGGAGAGGGTCAGGCCTCCATTTAACGTTAACTTTCTGGCTCAGGTGGGTGCGGCAGCGGCGTTGGAAGACAGGGATTACATTAAAAAGACCAGAAGAATTGTTTTGCGGGAGAAGGTTTATCTTTACAAGGAGCTGGAAAAGCTGGGATTGAGATTTATTCCTTCGGTGGCAAATTTTATTCTCGTTAACGCTGGAAAGAGCGGTAAGCGGCTATATAAACAAATGTTAAAATTCGGAGTTATCGTCCGCGACATGCAACAGTACGGGCTGCATAACTTCATCAG
>CAYMKG010000055.1:4909-7153 GCA_964391145.1 uncultured Planctomycetales bacterium | reverse complement strand
ATAAAGGGAAGCGGCAAACCTTTGGTCGGCAGCGCTCCGCAGACAACAGCTATGTTTATGAATGCCTTCAGGACAATGGAAAGTACGAGCCCTAAACCCAGATAATATCCAAACGGTTCGGAAGAATTCTTAATTGCCTTTAAAGCACAGAGCAGAAAAATTATAAAAAGCAAAATAACGGCGGTAGCGCCAAAGAAACCCAGTTCCTCTCCTATGATAGAGAAGATAAAATCAGTATGGGCTGCGGGTAGGAAAAATAGCTTCTGCCTGCTGGCGCCTAAGCCTTGCCCAAAGAGTCCGCCTGAGCCAAGGGCTATTTGAGACTGGATTATTTGAAATCCGCTTCCAGCCGGGTCGCTCCAGGGATTTAAAAAAGCCAGTATTCGCATCCGGCGATAAGGCACGCTAAATATCATAACATAAAGTAAAGGAAGAAAGGCAAGTAAAGTAAAAACCAGATAAGAAACCGAGACGCCCCCTATGTAGAGTAAAAGACCCACTACAATGAAAATCGCCAAAGCTGTTCCCAGGTCCGGCTGAAGGAGCACAAGGCCGCAAATCAACCCGGTAACCAGTATTACGGGTAAATAGCCGCGACTGAAGTCATGCATCAGATTTTGTTTGCGGCTGATAAAATCGGCCACGTAAACAATCAGGACTACATTTGCCAATTCAGAAGGCTGAAAGCTGAATCTTCCGAATCTAAACCAGCGCTGTGCGCCGCTGATGGAATGACTTATTCCTGGAATCAATACCAGAACAAGTAAAAGTATAGAAAAAATCAATAAGGGCCTGGATATATTCTTTAGCCTTTTATAGTCTATACCTAAGGCGACCAAACTCAACATTGCGCCGATACATAAAAAAAGGAGATGCCTCTTTAAAAAATACGTTGCGTCATTAAAATTTTCCAGCGCATAGATGCTCGAGGAGCTGTAAATCATTATTACCCCGATGCAAATCAGAACAATTGTGGTTATTAAAATACCGATTCTAAGCTGTCGCATAGTGCTACGTCAACTCCTTCACAGCCTTTTTGAAAACTTCCCCTCTGTGTTCGTAATTCCTGAACATATCAAAGCTGGAGCACATCGGTGAAAAAAGAATGCAGTCTCCCGGCCGGGATTCCTGGAAAGCGAGTTTAACTGCCTCTTCTAAACCGGATGCCTCTATTATCGGCAACCTCCCCTGGTAAACCTGTTTAATTTTATCTTTAGCTTCGCCGATAAGAACCAGGCATTTTGTCCTTCTACAAACTAAATCCTGTATGTCGGCGTAATCGATGCCTTTATCTTTGCCCCCTGCGATAAGAATAACCGGCTTTTTGGTATTAAGCAGAGCGAATGCGGTGGCATCCAGATTTGTGGCTTTGGAATCATTAATGAATTCTCTATCTTTGAATATTAATACCCGCTCTAAACGGTGGGGTAAGCCACCAAAAGAGCGAAAAACGCCCCTGCACAAACTTGCGTCTATCCCCAATACGGAAGCCACTGCTATTACCGCAGCGAAATTCGGATTGGAGTGCATCCTGCCGTTGAAATAAACGACCTTGGCACTCGCTTCTTTAGCCAAACCTCTAACCAGAGTATCATCGTAGTTTAAAACTAAATAATCGGATTCGTCTTGATTCATAAATATGCGGGTTTTTGCCGAAAGGTACTCGGATAGATTCACATATCTATCTAAATGGTCGGGTTTGAAATTCAATATTGCGGATATTTTTGGTTTAAAGGACTTTATTGTCTCCAGCTGGAAAGAACTGACCTCTAATGAGACAAAGTCTTGGCTGCGTATTTCATCCACCTGCGCACAAAACGGTGTGCCAATATTTCCGAGAGTAAATACTCTTTTTCCCGCCGACTCTAAAACTTTTCCGATTAGAGTAGCAGTGGTGGTCTTTCCGTTCGTTCCGGTGATAGCAATTACCGTTCCGGAACAAAGTATCCAGGCGCATTCGATTTCGCTGATTATCGGTATACCGAACTGTTTTGCCCAAACTAACGGCTGACTCTTATTATCTACTCCAGGACTTACAACAATTAAATCCCGCTCCTTAATAAATTCCTGCGTATGCCTGCCCAGCTCTCGTTTTATCGCAGAAGGCAGTTGCTTGGCATAAGTTACGACTTGCCCACTATTTCCTCTCTCCGTTATGCTGACCTGAGCGCCGATATTATGCAAAAGGACTGCGCAGGCAAAGCCACTCCTGCCTAAACCTACGACAGTAACTCTCTTGTTTTT
>CAYMKG010000055.1:0-4809 GCA_964391145.1 uncultured Planctomycetales bacterium | reverse complement strand
CTGCGCAGGCAAAGCCACTCCTGCCTAAACCTACGACAGTAACTCTCTTGTTTTTAAAATAATCCTGATTAATCATCTTAAATGAGCAGACGACTTACGGAGCAAAGCGACGTAAGTCGTAGGCCGCAGGCCGTCTGCGAATTTAACCCAGCCCTAATTTTCTGAGAATTTACAGCTTAAAATTAGGGCTGGGTAAGTTCGGCCAGATAACTTAGCTTCGCTATCGCTCGCTAAGTTATGGCCTCACTTATCTGATTTTTAAGGTTATTATCGTCAACAGCGCCAGCAAAGCTGCGATTATCCAGAAGCGCACAATCACTTTACATTCCTGCCAGCCGATAAATTGTAAATGATGGTGGAGTGGAGCAATTTTGAAGATGCGCTTTTTTCGCATCCGGTATGAGCCTACTTGCAAAATGACCGATATCGCCTCGGCGACGAAGATTCCTCCCACAATCACCAAAAGCAATTCTTTCTTAATTAATATCGCCACAGTTGCCAATGCTCCACCCAAAGGCAAGGAACCCACATCGCCCATAAATATAGAAGCGGGGTAGCAATTATACCACAAGAAGCCCAGGCCTGCACCGAGAATGCTGGCGCAAAAAATAGCCAGTTCGCCAGCGCCTTCTATGTAAGGAATGAATAAATATTGGCTGAATTTTATGTGCCCGGCAATATAACTTAAAACGCTGAAACTCAAAGCGACCATAACCACTATGCCTATGGCCAATCCGTCTAATCCGTCGGTCAGATTTACGGCATTGGAGGAGCCGCAAATTACCAGAGTGACTAGTAGGATGTAAAATATTCCAAGTTCGAATTGTAGATGTTTTAAAAAAGGCATATCCAGCTGGGTTGAAACCCTGGGGTTTAAAAACAAAAAAGCGCCAACCAGCAAACCCAGGATAACCTGGCTGAATAGTTTTGCGCGAATACCAAGGCCCTTGGAACGCTTTTTAAGCTGTTTGGCGTAATCATCGATGAAACCAGTAATACCCAGCCAGAGTGTAACAAAGACGCAAATAAGGATATACAGATTGGTAATATCTGCCCAGAGAAAGTTAGAAACTAAAATTGCTCCCAGAATCAATATCCCACCCATTGTGGGCGTCCCCTGCTTTGCCTGATGCAATTCAAATAACTGGGCGCTGTCTTCCTTTCTTATATTCTCTCCGATTTTTGCCGCTTTCAATTTACGGATTAACACCGGATATAAAAGGAGGCTGAGAGCAAAGGCAGTAAAGGCAGCCATGGCTGCGCGAAAAGTAATATAGCGGAAGATATTGAAACCGAAGAATATGTCTTTTAGGGGATAGAGTAAGTGGTATAGCATCTTACTATTTGCTATTTGCTATTAGCCATTTGCTATTTTCAAAACCTCTTCCATTTTCATCAAACGCGAACCTTTAACTAAAATTAAATCCCGCGGATAAGGCCGAAGGTTCCTGAAAAGCAAATCGCGCGCTTGAGCGGAATTCTCACAGGTAAAGATACGGCCTTTATCCATTCCGGATCTACGCGCCTCTTCGGCAGTAAGTTTACTGAGGTTGCCAACGCCAATAAATGCATCGCAAATCCTGGCAACCCGGTTGCCTATTCGGCGATGGAACATCCTGGCCGATTTGCCCAATTCCAACATATCACCCATTACAAGAATCCTTCTGCCCTTCGCACTAAATTTGCTCAGTGCGCCCAGCGCTTCTTCAAAAGAAACAGGGTTAGCGTTGTAAGAATCATCTATAAAAGTAATACCTTTTGACTTAACCAGCCTTAATCTCCCGGAAGGGAAAACGAATGTTGCCAGGCGCCGGCTAATTGACGAGTAACTGCACCCCAGTAAACGGGAAACAGCGATGGCAGCGAGCGCATTATAAACATTGTAACATCCGACAGTGTTCAGCCGTATCCTCTGGCCGAAGATTGATTTTTTTTTGCCCTTTCTGCCAAGCAACGCAGATTTCGAGTAAGTAAGGGCGGGGTTTACGCAGAATTCTATAAATCCCGCCCTTTCTTTTCCTGCACCTACGCCCTCTTGTAGAAAGGGCGGGGTCAATCTTATCTGGACGGCGTTAAAATCGCTTTGAGTTCTTATGGCGTAGCTTATGACGATAGCTCTGTTATTATTTCTTAGCTTTTTTAACCAGTAGTCATCTGCATTTAGAACGGCGATCCGGGGAAGTTTAAGATTTTTTAATAGAGCTGTTTTTTCTTTATAAACTCCCGACAGATTCCTTAAGTTCTCCAAATGCGCCGGGCCGATGTTGATAATGACTCCGAAGTTTGGCTGGACAATACCTGATAAATAAGCGATTTCTCCGAAATGATTTGTGCCTAATTCCAGTACAACAGCATCGTGGGAGATGTCCAATTTTAATAAAGTTAAAGGAACGCCGATATCGTTATTCTGGGTACCTTCATTCTTAAGAACCTTTATCCTGGAGGACAGAATCCAGGCAACCATGTCTTTGGTAGTGGTCTTTCCGTTACTACCGGTAATCGCAATAACAGGAATGTTAAACCTTTGCCGGTGGAAGCGGGCCAAATCTCCCAGTGCGCGCCGCGTGTCGGAAACTCTGATATAAGGAATTTTTCTATGGACTGTGGATTGTGGACTATGGACTGAACCTATTACCGCCTTTGCGCCCTTTTTAACGGCCTCCCGGATAAAATCATGGCCGTCAAAACGGTTGCCCTTTATCGCCACAAACAGTTGCCCGTGTTTTATTGTGCGCGAGTCTATACAAACCCCGCTGATTCTTAACTGTGTGTCGCCGGAAAATAACTTTCCTCCAACTGCTTTTACTACTTCAGCAAGTCTAAACATCTGCTCTCTCTTTGCCTACAAAGTCATAACATCCTAAATTACAAATGTTTTTGTAACCACACGATTACACAAGATTAACACGAGATTTCTCACAAGATTTTTCTTTTAGTTCTTGGAACAAAAACTAAAAGATTTAATCTTGTGGTAATCTGTGCAATCTCGTGGTTTCATCTGTTTAAGTATTCTCGCACGAACTCTCGGTCGTCAAAATGAATTATTTTATCTCTGAATATTTGATAATTCTCATGCCCCTTGCCGGCAATCAGTATTATATCATCCTTCTTGGCTCTGGATAAGGCTTGTTTTATCGCTTCCCCTCTATCGGGGAATACCTTAAAATTCTGCTTACTAATTCCGGAAACGATATCCTCTATGATTTTCTCGGGTTCTTCGCTGCGCGGGTTGTCGGAAGTAACGATTGCCAAATCCGCCAACTCCGATGCAACTTTTCCCATTTTAGGCCTCTTGCTTTTGTCCCGGTTGCCGCCGCACCCGAAAACCACGCAAAGCCGGCCTTTACATAGCGGACGCAGGCTGGCAATCGCATTCTTCAGGGCGTCTTCGGTATGAGCGTAATCAACAAAAACATAAAAATCTCTGCCCGTTGATACCCTTTCCAACCTCCCTGGCACTCCGCTAACTTTTTCAATGCCTGCCTTTAAAATCTTGGGCTTTATTTTTTGAGTTAATCCAAATGTAGCTGCTGCCAGAATATTGTAAAGATTGTGTTTTCCAATCAGAGAAGACTTTATATCTATACTGTTAATCCCTCCGGAAAAACTTTTGCGGGTCCGTTCGCGCAAACACAAAGTAAATTCCATACCCTCGAGGGAAAATCTTGAATCCCGGACGTAAACCTCGGCGCTGTTGCTCAGACCATATGTAATTACATAGGCCTCTGTTAATTTTTCCAACTCCGGAGCACAGGCGTCATCTATATTCAATATCGCGAATCCTTCCCTTGGCAGGTTTTTGAATAGTTTGCTTTTGGCAATGAAATACGAATTTAAGTCACGGTGGTAGTCCAGATGCTCGGGCGAAAGGTTGGTGAATATGCCGGTGGAAAATTTTATCGCCCGGACTCTCTCCTGGTCCAGAGCGTGAGATGAAACCTCTATTATAACGAAATCAACCTTCTCTTTTTGCATGCGGGCTAATAGGGCCTGAAGCTCGGCTGAGCCGGGCGTGGTATTGCCAGCGTTAAATATCTGACCTTTAAAGCGATAATTAATCGTTCCTATTACAGCCGGATTACACCCTGCGCATCTTAAAATCGATTCGATTAAATAAGAGACAGTAGTCTTGCCGTTTGTTCCGGTGATTCCCACCAGCTTCAACGAAGAAGAAGGATGTCCCCAAAAGGCCGCTGACAAATCCGCCAGGCTCTTGCGGCTATCGTCAACCCTGATATAAGGAATATTTCTGTGAGCTGTGAGCTGTGAGCTGTCAACTGACCCTATTATTGCCCTCGCTCCTTTCTGAACCGCCTCCTGAATAAAATTGTGTCCGTCAAAGGCCGTCCCTTTAATTGCTACAAAAATAAACCCATCTGAAATCTTTCTTGAGTCGGAAGTTACGCCTTTAACTTCAAAATCACAAAATTTATTATGCCAAGCATAACCCGTTGATTCAATCAATTCCTTTAGCTTCATTTTTTTAGGTAATTTAACAACCGGGAAAAACATTAATTTCGACCCATTCTTGAGGCCGCAAAAGCGCTAAACTACCGCAAAAGCGCAAAGAATTTTTGCGTTTTAGCGGAATTTTTGCGGTTTAGCGGTGTTCAGAGAGTAGTTCTTAAATTGGCTATTCATTTTTTACCATAAGATTACTTATCAGAACATCACCCTTTAACCTTTAACCTTTAACCTTTAACCTTTAACCTTTCACCTTTCACCTTTAACGTAAAGGCTGCATCTGTAAATATTTCAGGACATCACTGCAAATATTTTTAAAAGCGGGGGCGCAAACAACTCCGCCGT
>CAYMKG010000054.1:0-7161 GCA_964391145.1 uncultured Planctomycetales bacterium | reverse complement strand
AGCGAGGCTTTAAAATATGCAATTGTTACCGACCCTAAAATGATTTCCCAGGAAGTAAAGAGAAGACTCAGCCTTTTAATCGGTAAATATATAAGGTAAGTAATTCTATACGCTATCCGCTCTACGCTATACGCTAATATGAGTATTCTGGTTGTCGGTTCAGTAGCATTAGATACAATAAAGACTCCGCAAGCCAGAGTTAAGGAGGTTTTGGGTGGCTCTGCTACGTATTTTTCCATTAGCGCAAATTTTTTTAGCCCGGTAAATTTGGTAGCTGTGGTAGGAAGAGATTTTCCCAGGCGGTATTTAAGGCTCCTTAAAAAGCGAGGAATTGATTTAACAGGATTGGCAATTGAAGAAGGCGAAACTTTCAGATGGGAAGGAGAGTATAGCTGGGATTTTTCCGACCCCAAAACTTTGTCCACCTGCTTGAACGTGTTTTCAGAATTTAACCCTCGGATACCCCGGGAATATAAAAAAAGCAAATATTTGTTTTTGGCAAATATTGACCCCCGGCTTCAAGAAAAAGTATTAAGTCAGCTGAATCCTAAACTGGTCGCCTGCGATACTATGAACTATTGGATAAAGAACAAGCGCAAGCATCTACTTAAGCTCCTGAAGAGAGTTGACGTTTTTCTGTTGAATGAATCGGAAGCAAGACAACTTACTTACCAAAACAGCATTGTAAAGGCAGCCAGGAGCTTGCTTAAATTTGGCTGTAAAATTGTCATTGTCAAAAAGGGAGAGCACGGGACCTTGCTGTTTTCGGATAGTTATATTTTTTCGATACCGGCCTTTTTGCTGGAGACCATCGTTGACCCAACCGGAGCCGGCGATACCTTTGCAGGCGGCTTTATCGGATATTTAGCTCGATGCAACAGATTAAGCTCAGCGAATATGAAGAGAGCCGTTGTTTACGGAAGCGTCATGGCCACTTTTGCCGTAGAGGATTTCAGCGTGAGGCGCTTGGTATCCATTGATGCCGGCGATATCAGAAAGAGATTTAAGGAATTTCAAAGATTGAGCTGTTTTTGATATGGATTATAAAAATACCTTAAATTTACCAAAAACTGATTTTCCGATGAAAGCGAACTTACCTCAGCGCGAGCCCGAATTTTTATCCGAGTGGCAGAAGTTGGATGTTTATCAACTCATCCGGAAAAAATCTAAGGGCAGGCCTAAGTATATTCTCCATGACGGGCCTCCCTACGCTAACGGCGACATACACATTGGACACGCTTTAAATAAGACTTTAAAGGACATCGTGGTTAAATATAAAACTATGCGCGGGTTTGATTCTCCTTTTGTGCCCGGCTGGGACTGTCACGGATTGCCGGTGGAGCATCAATTGTTCAAGGAGCTGGGAATCGCCAAGAGCCAGATTAGTCAGATTGAATTTCGAAAGAAGGCACAAGCTTATGCGATGAAATTCGTTGATGTCCAGAAAGGACAGTTTAAGAGACTGGGGGTGTTTGGCGATTGGCAGAACCCGTATATTACGATGACCCCTGACTACGAACGGGCAATTTTGCGCTCCTTTGCCGATTTGGTCAAAAAAGGGTATGTTTACCGCGGGCTTAAGCCAGTCAATTGGTGTTTTAAATGCGAGACTGCGCTTGCTGAGGCAGAGGTTGAATATGAGGAACGCATCTCGCCATCAATTTATGTTAAATTCGAGATACGCGAGGTAGGGGTTAATTTGAGAGATAGGATTCCCCAGGGTAAAAAATTTTATGCTGTTGTCTGGACAACAACCCCCTGGACGCTAATCTCGAATGTGGCAATTGCTGTACACCCAAATTTTAAATATTCCTTAATAGATGTTGGTAATGAAATATGGTTAATACAGGATGATTTGGTTGCTCCGGTGACAGAGAAGTTAGACATTAACAATTATACAAAAATAGGATACACTATAGGTAAGGATCTGGAGGGACTACCCTATCGTGATATTTTCCAACCTGCCAGGCGCGGTTATTTTAAATTTGTTCTGGCAGATTACGTTTCAAAGGAAGAAGGCACGGGCTGCGTCCATACGGCTCCCGGACACGGTCAGGAAGATTATATTACCGGACAAAAGTATAAGTTAGAGACAATTATGCCCGTTGACAACAAAGGGGAATTCTATCAGGACGATATAGCAATGGAATTCAATGGTCAGCATGTCTTTGATGCCAATCAGAATATCATTAATAAACTAAAAAAACAGGGCAATCTTTTATATTCCGGACAAATCACACATACTTACCCGCACTGTTGGCGCTGCAAGACGCCTATTATCTTCCGAGCCACTGAACAGTGGTTTATGAAGATTGACCACAAAGGTTTAAGGGGGAAACTTCTGGATGTTATAAAGGAAGATATTGAGTGGATTCCTGCTTCTGGCAGAGAGAGAATCTCGGCAATGGTGCAACTAAGGCCTGACTGGTGTTTTTCCCGGCAGAGATATTGGGGCGTTCCCATACCGGCTTTAGGTTGCAATAATTGCGGTAAGCAGTTTCTTAATTCAGAGGTTATTGATAATTTCGCGCGTTTCGTTTCAGAAGAGGGCACGGATTGCTGGTTTAAGAGAGACGTAAAAGATTTCCTTCCCAAAACTCTTGAATGCCCTCATTGTCATTATAAAGGAAATGATTTTTTAAAGGGCTCAGATATCCTGGATGTGTGGTTTGATTCGGGAGTCAGTCATCAGGCAGTGCTAAAACAGAGAAAAGAGCTGGGCGGCTCTCCTTGCCAGCTTTACCTGGAGGGGTCTGACCAGCACCGCGGGTGGTTTCAAACTTCGATAATTGCCTCTATGGCAATAGATAGCAAGCCGCCGTTTAAAGCGGTTCTCACCCACGGATTTGTGGTTGACGGCGAAGGCAGAAAGATGTCCAAATCTCTGGGAAACGTGATTTCTCCTCAAGATATTATTAAGGATTACGGAGCAGATATACTGCGACTTTGGGTTGCCTCCAGCGACTATAACGACGATATTCGCATCTCGCCTGAAATATTGACCCGGCTGTGCGAGGCTTACCGTAAGATTAGAAACACAGCAAGATTTATCTTAAGCAATCTGTATGATTTTAACCCTGAGAGCCATAAAATTGATTATAAAGATTTAAAAAAGATAGATAAGTGGATGCTGTTTAAATTGGAGCAGGCCCTCGATTGCGTAACCAAGGCTTACGAAGACTTTGATTACCATCGAGCTTATAAGGTGATTTACGATTTCTGTAACGAACAATTATCGATGGGTTATCTGGACATGATTAAAGGCAGACTTTATACTTATGCGGCGGATTCAACAGAACGAAGGAGCGCGCAGACGGTCATCTATGAGATATTAAATGTCCTGGTGAGGGTAATGGCGCCTATTCTCAGCTTTACCGCAGAAGAAATTTTCAGACATATGCCCAAAGAGAAAAAAGATAATTCCCTTTCCAGTGTCCATCTCCTTAGCTGGCCTGAGAGGAATTCGACTTTTGCGCAGGAGGAATTAGTAAAAGAAAATAAAGATATAGATTCTTGGCTTAAACCCGTTATGAGATTGATTCCTTTGGTTGCCAAATCACTGGAAGCCAAGCGCGGGCAGGGTTTAATCGGCAGCTCCTTTGATGCCCAAATAATTCTGTTGACAAACGAGGCATTTTATTATAAATATTTAGAAGGCTTAAAGGAGGATTTGGCTGAGATATTTAAGGTATCCGGGGTTTCGATTGAGATAAAAGAAGGCTTGTCCGAGGAGGTTTCATTTAGTATCCAAAAAGCAGATGGAACCAAATGCCTGCGCTGTTGGAATTGGAGTAGCACGGTTGGCAGCGATGATGAACACCCCGACATTTGCGCGAAATGCATCAGGCAGATAAGGAGGTAGCCACAGTGAAGACGAGAAATAAACTTACTAAGAAGAACATAGAATATTTTAAAAGATTAATTCTTAAAAGAAAAGACGAGCTTATAGAAGGATTAAAGCATTCCTTAGACGAGACGCTTAAGAAGTCTCCACGGGAAGCATCCGGGGATATCTCGGGATACGCTTTGCATATGGCTGACCTTGCCACTGACACATATGACCGGGAGTTCTCTCTGGGCCTGGCTTCTAACGAAAGGCAACTGCTTTATGAAATAGATGAGGCTTTAAAGAGGATAGAAGAGGGGAGCTTCGGAATTTGCGAAGGGTGTAGATTACCTATTTCTATAACCAGACTTAAGGCAATCCCTTATACCCGCCTTTGCCTTAAGTGCCAGGAGGCAAAAGAAAAACGATAATAGGATATTTAATTCCCGTTATCTTAATCCTTGACCAGCTAACAAAGTATATAGTTTGCCGTAATCTTTCTTGTGGCCAAAGCGTTCCTATAATAAAGAACGTTTTTCACCTTACTTATATCCTGAATCGCGGTGGGGCGTTCGGTATATTTAAAGGCTGTATTTATTTATTTATCTTAATTGCCGCAACTGCCATTATTTTCATTCTGATTAATTTGCGCCGGGTAAAAATACTGCGGATAAAGATTGCGCTCGCCCTGATATTATCCGGAGCGGTAAGCAATCTCATTGACCGTCTGAGGTTAAATGCAGTAATAGATTTTCTGGATTTCCGCATCTGGCCGGTGTTTAACGTTGCCGACAGCGCCATAACCATTGGAGCTATATTGCTGGCATATTCTATGCTAAAGAAGGTAAAAGGTGAAAGGTGAAAGGTAAAAGGTGAAAGGTGTTGTTCGTCCTTTAACCTATAACCTTTAACCTTACGAGCGAGGAGATGCATCCAATAATTTATAAAGTCGGTCCTCTGACAATTTATTCCTACGGCTTGATGATAGTTCTGGCTTTTATCATCGCCACATTTTTGCTAAGTCGCCGGGCAAAAAGGCAGGGCTTGGACCCGGAGTTGATTTTTAACCTTTCCTTTTTAATCATTATCAGCGGCATAATAGGCGCGCGGACTCTCTATGTTGTTTTAAATTTCGAATACTATTTTAATAATCCTGTTGAGATTATTATGCTAACTCATGGCGGCCTGGCTTGGTTCGGTGGCCTTATTTTTGCGAGTGTGTCGTGCGTAGTATACTTAAGGCATAAACGTCTGGATGTGTATAGGATATTCGACCTTGCCGTTCCTTACGCGGCCTTAGGGCAGGCCATTGGTCGGATAGGCTGCTTTTTAAACGGGTGTTGTTACGGGAAGGAAGTCTCGCACTTCGGCATATATTTTCCCGTTCACGATGCAATCCTTATTCCTACTCAGCTTTATTCTTGTTTAGCCTTGCTGACAATATACCTAATTTTGAGAGTAAGACAGAATCGCACTCACCAAAAAGGAGAAATCTTTTACCTCTACTTATTTCTCTACTCTATATGGCGTTTTTTCATAGAGTTTTTCCGTGGAGACAACGAGATTTTTATTTTCGGCCTCACAATTTTTCAAATTTTCAGCATAGCCTTATTTATTCTGTCTTCGGTTTTATTAATTAGGGTTAAACGACAACAAGAAAACAGATAAGATTCTGGAGCCCTAATTCCTGACTACTACCTGCTAAACATGAAGGAATTCACTCTAAAGGTTGAGGTCCAGGATGCGGGTATGAGATTGGACTTATATCTGCTGAAATTTTCGCAAGCGCAAAATTTAGACCTGTCGCGCAATTATATCCAAAGGCTGATAGAAGAAAAACAGGTTGTTTTAGAGGGTAAGAATCTAAATGCGCATTATAAAGTCCGGGCCGGACAGATATTTAAATTACAGATTCCCCAAAGGCCTGCTTTGACTCCCGCGCCCGAGAACATCCCTCTGGATATTCGTTTTGAAGATGAAGATGTGATAGTGGTAAATAAACCTTCCGGGATGATCGTGCATCCCGGAGCGGGGGTTAATTCGGGCACGTTAGTAAACGCGCTGCTTTTTCACTACCCCTGTTTGTCTTCCGTCAATCCTCAGAGGCCGGGCATTGTCCACCGTCTGGATAAAGATACCTCGGGCCTTTTGGTGATTGCTAAAAATAATTCGGCTCATCACCATTTGGCCCATCAATTCGCCCAGCATTCAGTGTTGCGCCAATACGTGGCTTTGGTAAGAGGCAGGGTAGAACTCAATGAGGACATTATTGAGGCTCCGGTTGGCCGACATCCGCGGCAGAGAGAGAAGATGAGTGTAAATTTTATTTCGAAATCCAGACACGCAAAGACCCGCTATCGGGTGGTAAAGCGCACGCCCCAGGTGACCATGCTTGAGTTAACTCCCTTTACCGGCCGGACCCACCAGCTAAGGGTGCATTTAAGCTTTATCAGTCACCCAATATTGGGAGATAAGAAATATGGCCGGGATACTAAATTCAGCCGCCTGGCTTTACACGCTTTTCGGATAGGATTCATTCATCCCCGCACGGGTAATTTTATTGAAGTTAAAACCGATATACCGAAAGAATTTTTGGAGGCGGTAGGCGATTTTGCTTGACTTTTATTAAGCCGGCGTTAAAATTTAGATAGAACAAGAGGTTAAGAAAAAAAATAATTCAGTGAAAGGAGGCAATAATGGGCCACAAAGGAAAGGTCGGTATAATTTTTTTAGTCATTTTATTGATATTGTCTCTTGCTGGTGCAGCAATTGGATTTTATTTTTTTCAGCAAGAAAAATATAAAGTGGATGCTTTGAGTAAAGAATTAGAAAGCGTCAAGGCAGAGAGAGAATATATTGAAAGGAAACTTGCGGAATCGCGCTCAGAGGTCAAAAAATTAAATGTCCGATTAGGAGTTACCCAAAGGCAAATAGATGAATTAAACAGCGAGTTGAAGAGAGCAGAAAGCGAAAAGAATGAGTTAAGCTCAAAAATAGAGACGTTGCAGGCTAAGCTTCAGCAACAGGAGAAAATGAGAGAGGAGTGGGAGGCTAAACAAACACAGGCCCAAAAAGAGATAGATAATCTGCAAGCTTTACTTAATTCACTTCAGGAAAACAAGGAAAAACTGGAAGCCCAGATTGCTCAGCTGGAGGGCAAGAAGGAAGTAGCTCTGGGCAAAATTATAGTCGGAGAAAAAAGGCTGACCGGAGAATCAGCCGCTCCTTCTGCACAATTAGCTGCTCCCCAAGCCGCGCCCACATTACAGGGCAAGGTATTGGTGATAAACCGGGATTATGATTTCGCGGTAATCAATTTAGGCCGCCAGGACGGA
>CAYMKG010000053.1:4041-7170 GCA_964391145.1 uncultured Planctomycetales bacterium | reverse complement strand
ATAGCCTGCGGTGGCACAGGCGGACATATATTTCCCGGGTTAAGTCTGTACGATGCGTTTAAAAAAAGAGAAAAGGTTGCTGATATACTTCTGGCAGTGGATAAAAGAGAGATCTCCTCATTTTTAGTTCCCGAAAATTACCGCCGTATTTACATCTGCCTTGTCCCGATAAGATTTAATTTTAATTTACATAGTTTGACTATTGTATTAAAATTATTAAGAGGAATTTTTCAAAGCGCGGCGGTACTAATAAAATTCAAACCCGATGTTGTAATCGGGTTTGGGGGATACGCAAGTTTTTTTATAGTGTTTTTTGCGGGCATCCTCGGAATCAAGACGTTGATTCATGAGCCCAATGTTGTGCCCGGCCGCGCTAACCTCCTGCTGACTTATTTTGCAGACAAGATAGCTTGCGGGTTTGCACACACCAAAGAACATTTCGGACGCAATTCCTTTAAAGTAGAGGTTACCGGTAACCCCTTAAGGCCGAGTCTAATCCGGACAGAAAGAAAGCGCGCTTGCGAGTTTTTTGGACTGCAACCCGATAAATTTACGATTTTAGTAATGGGGGGCAGCCAGGGAGCGCATAAGATAAATACAGTGTTCATTGAAGCGGTGAATTTGATAGAAGATAAATCAGGGTTTCAGGTTATCCATCTTTGCGGCAGACAGGATTATCCCTTTTTAAAAAACAGTTACAGGAATTCGGGCATTAGGGCGGAGGTTTTTCCTTTCTTCACTCAAATGCAATACCCTTATTCAGCGGCAGATATGGTTATTTCCCGCGCCGGCGCAATAACTATTACCGAGATTGCCTTTTTTGGCTTGCCAGCGGTTCTTATTCCGTATCCCTATGTTCGCGGCCATCAGCTTGAGAACGCCCGGCACCTTTCCCAAAACTTTGCAGCAGTCGTAATCGAGGAAGAAAGCCTGAACCCCGAAATTTTGAACGGCAAGATTTTGGAGTTGTTTAATAATCCGGCCTTAAGAAGGTCGATGGGTAAAAATATATCGAAGTTTTCAAAACTCAGGGCGGATGAAGTCCTGGCGGATTTGGCGTTAAATGTTTAAGCATATTCATCTTATCGGTATTGGCGGAATAGGAATGAGCGCGGTGGCGCATTTATTGCTGAAGCGCGGCTGTCAAATAAGCGGCTGCGATTTAATGGAGAACGATTTTATCCAGGGCCTTCGCAGCCAAGGCGTTACTGTGTGGACGGAGCATAGCAGTCGGCATTTAGAGACGGTAGATACACTGGTATATTCCTCGGCTATACCGCAGGATAATCCCGAGATCAAAGATGCAAGGCGTCGGGGAATCAGGCTAATGAAACGCGCTGAAATACTTGCTTATCTTATGCAAGACAAAACAGTTATAACCGTAACCGGAATGCACGGAAAGACTACCACTGCCTCATTGGCATCTTGCCTTTTATCGGAAGCGGGTTTATTTCCTACTGTTGCTGTCGGTGGAATAGTTCAGAATTTGGGTGGCAACGCTCTTTTAGGGGAAGGCAGATTTTTTGTCGCCGAGGCAGACGAATCAGACGGCTCATTCCTTTATTATCATCCCGATTATTT
The DNA here is from genome assembly GCA_964391145.1 of uncultured Planctomycetales bacterium. GTDB lineage: Bacteria > Omnitrophota > Gorgyraeia > Gygaellales > JAHJCI01 > CAYMKG01. Next base: position 5,589 of record CAYMKG010000053.1, on the reverse strand, counting down.
GATTATAACCAATATCGATTATGAACATCTTGACTATTACAAGAGTTTTAATTCCGTTTTAGCGACGTTCGGTCGTTTTATAAACCAGACCCGCGATAACGGATGCCTGTTTTGGTGGCGCGATGATCCCCATTTAAGGAAACTGTTAAAGGGATACAAAAAGAAGGCTCTTTCTTTCGGTTTAAATCAAAATGCCGACATCCGCGCTCAAAACATAACCCCGGGACCTTTCAAATCAGAATTCGACTGTTTCTTAAATAATAAATTTGTCGCCGGATTCAAGGTCGGTTTAGGCGGCAGGCACAATATTTTAAATTCTCTTCCAGTAATTGGTTTAGGTTTGGAGTTGGGTATAAGTATAGAGACTATTAAATCAGCCCTGATAAATTATAAAGGGACAAGAAGACGCCTGCAGATAAAATTTGAGTCTCCGGATTATTTGATTTTAGATGATTATGGCCACCATCCTACAGAGATTAAAGCGACTTTAGAGACGATAAGGTTATTGAGTCCGAAACGCTTGCTGGTTATATTTCAGCCTCACCGTTATAGCCGCACAAAATTGCTTCTGGATTCTTTCGGTAGTTGTTTTGATTTAGCTGACCGGCTTATAGTTACGGATATCTATCCCGCCGGAGAGCGCCCGATAGAGGGAGTAAGCGGTTATTCCATATGCGAGAAATTAGAGTTAAGAAATCATCCCCCAGTTATATTTTTGCCCAAGAATGAGATTGTTGATTATGTTCTCAAAGATTTAAATATTGGTGACGTCATCCTGGTTTTGGGTGCGGGAGATATCACTAAAATAAGCGATGAATTCGCGAATATCCTTAAAAGGAAAATTCAGGACAAACGAACGGTTAGCAGGGCATACCAGTTTTAAAGTCGGCGGGGTTGTGCGGTATTGGGCTGAGCCGAAAGATATACCAGAGTTGCAAGACTTATTTGCCTTCGCCAGACACAAAAAGATGCCTCTGCGTATTATCGGGGCGGGAAGCAATCTATTGGTTAACGACGGGAAGATAAAAGGCATCGTAGTTAAATTATCTTCCGCTCGTTTTAAGAGAATTACACCTTGTCCTGCTGTTCCGTTCTATAAGGCCGGCTCTTTTGCTGCCAGCAGAAGAGAGCCTGCGCATCTGCGCAGAAAGCGAGCTAATCAACGCCTGATAAGCGTCGGTGCAGGGGTGAGTTTGGCGCGGCTGGTCAGCTACACTCGCAGATTCGGCCTTTCAGGATGCGAATTACTGGCCGGCATCCCCGGAACCGTAGGAGGAGCTTTGGTGATGAACGCCGGCGGGATAGGCAGCAGCGTGTCTGAGGTTTTAGTAATGGACCCAAGCGGCCGGATTAAAACCCTCAAGAATAAAGACATCCGGTTCGGATACCGTAGCTCAGACCTTAGCCGCTATGTTATCTTGGGCGCTCGCTTAAAACTCGTTAAAAAAAGCAAAACAGCAATCGAAAAATCGATAAACGAATATTTAATCCACCGCCGGAAGACTCAAGATTTATCTTTTCCCTCTGCCGGCTGCGTATTCAAGAATC
>CAYMKG010000053.1:0-3941 GCA_964391145.1 uncultured Planctomycetales bacterium | reverse complement strand
TGAAGAATCAAAACTTAGATGCAGTCGCAATCGATATTAAAACCGCCGACCGGCAGCAAAATTGTGAGCTTATTCGACAGATGAGCATAGACATTGCTTTTATTGCCCTTCACGGTCACTTTGGCGAAGACGGCCAAATACAGGCCTTGTTAGAAGAATTAGAAATACCCTATACCGGCTCTGGCCCGGATGCCTCGCGCTTAGCGATGGATAAGATTGCTTCTCGAAAGATTTTTCAAAAACAGGGATTACCCGTGCCCAATTATATTATTTTTTCGATTAAGGATTGCGAGGATTTGCCAAGACAAGTTACTTCAGTCTTAAATCAGCCGTTTGTAGTCAAGCCGGCTGCGCAGGGTTCAAGCATCGGATTGTCTATTGTGCGGACGGAAGAGGAACTTCAGGAGGCAGCGGAACTTGCTTTTAAGTTTGACGAGCGCATTATCGTTGAGGAGTATATACCGGGAAGGGAGATTACTGTCGGCATATTGGGCGATTCCGCATTGCCGATTGTAGAGATTATACCGCAGAATAAATTTTATGATTACGAGGCAAAGTATACTCCCGGTAAGAGTGAGTATGTTGTTCCGGCTTGCTTATCTCCTCAGGTAACCGCGGCTTCCCAAAGGGTCGCGCTGAGCGCGCACCATGCCCTGGGTTGCTTTGGATTTTCCCGCGTAGATATGAGATTAAGTCTCGCAGAAACTCCGTTTATTCTTGAGGTCAATTCTATCCCTGGTTTGACAGAGACTTCTCTTCTGCCAAAAGCAGCGAAAGCTCGCGGAATAAACTTTGACCAGTTGTGCTTTAATATCTTGCGACTGGCTTGCGAGCGGTCACTTGAAAACAATAGAATTGCGAAATTAACTTAAGTTTATGAAAAAAAGAAAGCTAAAATTTCCGTTCAAAATAATCTCAATAATCATTTTATCTCTAACCGCCGTTTTTCTTTTAGTTTTTTTCTCCTGCCGTTATTTAACGACTTCCGATTATTTTGAGGTTAAAGATTCCGTTTATTTTTCCGGTAGAAATATATTCAAAATAAATCTCCGACAAGAGGCTCAGAAGATGAGCCGAGTTTATTCCGATTATAAAAAAATAGTGCTTCGCAGAGTCCTGCCCGATAGAATCGTTATTGACTTCCAGCCGCGCCAGGCGGTTGCTCTGTTAAGGCTTTCGGACGACTTTTATGTAGACCGGGAGGGAGTTCTGTTTCGCCTCTCCCGCCAGCGCCAGAGTAATTCGCAGCTGCCTTTAATTATCGGCCTGGGCGCAAGGATTCCCAATCCCCGTTCGGGAGCAAAATATAATGAAGAATCGCTTCAGGCGATTTTAGAATTTATTAACGATTTGAAAGAGGATAAAGTTTTGTCCGAATATATTAAGATACAACAGGCGGATTTAACCAATATCAATGATGTTATCTTGTTTACCTCTGCCGGCTGTAAGATAAATTTAGGAGCAATCGGCTCTCCGGATAAAGACTTATCAATTTTGCGAAGGCTGATTAGTGATATAAAACCCGATTTAACTACGGTGGAATATATTGATTTAAGATTCAGAGAGCCGGTGGTGAAATATAGATAAAAAAAATGAAATATATTTGCGGGATAGATATAGGTTCAAGCAAAATAGCTGCCAGCCTCGGAGCTTTCAGGGGAAGCCAGCTGGTTAACCTATGGTGGGATTCCGTCCCCGCTGTTGGAATTAAGCAGGGATACCTGCAGGATGTTCAAGGGTTAACAGGTGTTTTATCTGAGTTATTAAAAAAAATAAAGACAAAGTCAGGGATTAAAATTAAATCTGTTTATTTAGGGATAGCCGGCCCGAATATAGCCTCCAAGCATAGCAAGGCGGCTATAGCGCTGGCCGAAAGAGGTAATAAGTCGGTTACCGAAGCGGATATTCAGCGAGTCAGCCAACAGGCGCAAATTTTAGGCTCTTGTCTTGAAGAGGAAATGCTTCATGCAACGCCTTTAAGTTATAGAATCGATAACGAGGATGAAGTAATCAACCCACTTGGGCTGTACGGACATCAGCTGAGAGTAGATATGTACCTCATTTGCGCCAAGACAGCTTATATCAATACAATTACAGAGATTGTGAATCGTCTCGGGCTTAAACTTAATGGCATCACTCTGTCGGGATTAGCGGCAAGCCTTGCGGTGTTTAATCCTGATAAGACTAAGGGGTTAAATGTCCTCTGCGACATAGGCAAAGACATTACCCAGATTTTAATATTTGATGCTAACAAGTTGAGGCATTACCAGGTACTCGGCGTAGGTGGCGAGGATTTGACGCTTAGACTATCCCGGGAATTAAATATACCCCACTCTTTAGCTGAAGAAGTAAAGATCTCTTATGGCCGGATTCAGTATAACTATAATTACCAGGACCCTGGGCATAATTCCAACGCCGGCCTTAAAGATACGACTGAATCAGAAGCTCCGGATAAAGAAATAATTATTAAGAAGGGCAAAGATTATACAACCTTAAGTCAAAATTTGATAATTCAAATTCTTTCAAGAGCTTCCCGATGTATCGCCGAAGCAATCAGAGACGTAGTTAAGCCCCATATCCTTGCAATTGCATCGCCCATTTTTCCGGAAAAGGTCACTTTGTACGTAAGTGGAAGAACCGCATGTTTGGATGGATTTTTGGAATCGTTAGAGGTAGTGATTGGCTTGCCGGTGAAACTGGCCAGAATCACCAATTCTACTTTGTTAGTGCCTCTGATGCGCCATCACCTTTTATCCGGTGCGTCGGTTCTAAATTATTTGGCTTCCTTTGGCTTAATAGCCGATGCGATTAAATTGTATCACAGGACGCCGTTGTCTCAGCGGCACTTCCGCAATTTCCTGTCTTACATTCCCTATAAATTAAAAGAAATATATCAGGAATATTTTTAGATTCTAAAATCTCTTTTTTAATTGACCCCCGCACCTTTTCCGATATTGCCTTGTCAACTAAATAACGTTCGTTTACCGTGAACCGTTTACCGCTAACCGTTTTCGGTAAACGCAGCAGCTTTAAAATATAACCTTTATTTTTTAGGCATAGTATGATATAATTGCCAGGAATAATTATTATATCAGTATATTGATGGGCGATAAAAAGATGCGGCGAGGTTGACGTGCGCGGAGATTTAAGATGAAGGAGAGTATCGGCATTATCGGTTACGGCAATATGGGCTCAGCTATCGGCCAGAGGCTTAAATCAAAATTCCAAGTTTGGGCCTTCGATAAAGATAAGGGCAAGACCGAGAATCTTTCAGACATAAAAGTAGCGCAAGATACCTTAAATCTAATAAGTGCAGTTATCGCGGTAATATTGTCAGTAAAACCTCAGGATTTTGGCGAGGTTTTAAAGGAAATAAAGAATGATATTGATGCAAAGCTGGTTATTTCGATTGCCGCGGGGATATCTACGGGCTATATCGAAAGCCGATTGGGGCGGGTAAGGGTTATCCGGGTGATGCCGAACCTGCCGGCAAAGGTCGGTAAAGGGATGATTTGTTTATGTAAAGGCAGCTATACTTGCGAAAAAGATTTAGATTTTGCAAAAGAGTTATTCGATAATTTGGGAGAGACTATGTTAGTGGAAGAAAATTTGATGAATGCGGTGACCGCAGTATCGGGCAGCGGCCCGGGATACTTTTATCATTTAATTCAGGAGATGCCCAAGGAAGATTGGGAGAATTACGCAAAAGCTGAATTTATTCCGACACTTACTGCTTCAGCTCAAAGGGTAGGTTTTAGCCCTCGGCAGGCAAAGAGATTAGCTGAATTGACCGCAGAAGGCAGTATTGCTTTATTACAGGAAACAGGAATATCTCCGGCGGAATTATGTAGACAGGTGACCTCCAGAGGGGGGACTACCGAAGCAGGATTAAGAGTTTTACGCGGCATAGATTCTTTGGCGGATTCGGTATCGGCAGCTTT
>CAYMKG010000052.1:0-7217 GCA_964391145.1 uncultured Planctomycetales bacterium | reverse complement strand
CAGTGATAACATCTCCCTTGCGAGCTACATTCCAGTCAACAACAATGATTGCTGAGTCGAAACCTTTGGCCTGGCCTGTTTGAGTTAAGTCTGAGATGGTTCTTACTTTTGCTGGCTTGCTGTCTTCAGCTGTGCTAGCTGTGATTAGCCTACCCACATTTATTCCTTCGGCAACAACAGTATTTTTGTACTCGCCGTCCTCATCATATACATTGCGGTAGAAATAGAGAGATATGGAATTAATATTGTCTTCTAAAGGATTATACGAGGTAACATATCGAGTAAACTCCTCTATGCTCATTGCCTCTAACCCTTCAAACTTGCGCTCCAAGACCATCCCCAACAAATTCCACCTATATTCTTTATCTCTTAATCTTAAATCCGGTATGTCTTCATCGTGACTTGGACCCCTTAAAAATCTACCAGCCCTTACAGTGAACTGTCTATCTGCAGGATGGTTGTGAGCTAAACCAATAAGAACTTTATTCTCTCTTGCGAACTTATTGTTTAACTCTAAGATGTATTCCTCATCAGGAATTACTCTCCTGGTCGTCTGCTCTTTTATCTGGATAGGCACAATGTCAGTAATGATAAATTTATCTTCCATTGTTTTTCCATATAGAGCGAATACCTCTTCTTTGAATTCCTCTGTTGTTATAGAGATGATTCTTCCGGCAAGATAAGCAATATACCTCAGATTATTCTCGGATAATATTAACTCAACCGAAAATCCAAACTTATCTCTACCTACAAGTGTTATGGCTTGCTCTGTTTTTTCAAAGGATGAACCGGGGGACTCGGTGGACTGGTGTCCTTCCAAAGGACTCTTGGGCTCTCTGGCGGATTCTTGTGTTTCGCGCAAAGCCGATAATCGAGCCCTCGCTGGAGACAACCACAAAATGTGAGAATTCAAGTTCTGCTTCGCCTCTTTCCTCTGCTCTTCTTGTTTCTGGGTAATACATCTTACACCTCCTTTAGTTGTACCACGGGTCGCAGAAGGGCCAGGGCCCCTACCCTTGGAGGTATTCGGGGTTCTGCGACCCTTGGATACAACAATAGCCGCTGCCAATCTTTCCAACCAGCCACGGATGGTAGAAGATCTTAGCGGCGTGTTTTCTCTAATTGTCTTGGCAATTAACCTGACTATCTGCATTCCGTCAGTTACTGAGCCATCGTTTGCCTTTAGAACTTCTTTTTGGCTGAAGCCTATTTCTGCCTTAATACCTAAAATCTTAGCAGTCAGGTAATGACCTAACTCATGAGTGATAACCGCAGGTAACAGTGCTATGAGAGTGATTTTGCTTAAGATGTTGGTTACAACATTATCCATTATCCTTCTGCTAAGTTTAACTGGAATTAGATTAGTTACAAAGGAGGCAAGGTTAATTATTGCGTAGTAGAAGAACACATATAATAAGGCTTCACCTGCTGTGCTGTTAAAGCCAACCTGTAAATAAGGATTGTGAGCTAAGCCGTAAAGAATCCCGAAGAAAACTACCGGAGCAATCAAATTAGCAACACTTCCGCCGAGATAAACCAGCAGTTTCTTGATGTTGCTTGCCTCTTCAAGATTTACCTCGGTATGAGGAGCTACGCCTGCGAACTCAACTATGGAAACAGAAGGAGCGTAAACCTCGGCATAAATCCTCCTTCTGCCTAAAAGCTTGGCAGCATAAACACGGTGATTGCCGTCGCCAAAGACTACATAGGCTTTTTCCTTGGAAAGCCACAGTAACCTTACCTTTTGCGGATAGTCTTTAGCCGCCTTATCAAAATTCTCGGCGATTTGAGAAATACGGTGTCCGGAAAGCTTGCTGACACTATAGTATCTTATCTTCTTAACATCGACATACTTTGTGCCTAAATCCTTAACAGGGAAACCCGGAGCAATCCATCTTACTTTTGATTGCGGAATAATTACCTTTCCGGGAAGATTATCTACCAACTTCTGGATTCTTGCTGGCTTATGACTGCGTATAAATCCTACAAAAGGCAATACAGAAACAACGGTTAAGCCCACTTGCCAAGACTCCATCTGAGCTGAGCCAACTGCCAGAGCAATCAAACCAACAGCCGCTGCGGCTAAAAGTATCCCGCCAGCCACGGCAAGTCGGAGACCCTTGCCGAGCGGCCTGATTTGCTTTGTCAGGACTGATTGCTTTCTAAAGCTTTCTGCCTGGGCCTGGATGGCTTGCTCTTCGGTGGACTGAGACTCGTGCAGACTAATTTGGGCAAGCACCCATTTTCCAACGGGTCCGATAAAGAAGAGGTTGCTTATCTTTAATCCTTCTTTGTTGTCGGCAATAGCAAAATCTAAGGGAGAACCCCTGATGCCGTTGCCGCGGATAATGCCTGAGAGCCAATAAGGAAACGCTACGGCTAAGGTATATATGCCTATAGATAAAAAGCCTAAACCGGCCTTAACCCGACCTTCTCTTAAGTAATCCCTGGCTGCGCGGAACTGACCTGCAGGAGTGAGATTGTGGTTGTTGTCAATCGGCTGAGCTGTAACACACTCCTGCAGCTCATTAATGAATTCGCTTAATATATCGACTGCCTCCCAAACATTTGATATGCCTTCCGGGCTGAATACGGCCTCAATAGGGCCTTCTACGATGAATGTATTAAGGGTCGAGAGCGCACCTGGTAATAGATAAGGATTGTCCTGGCTGATTAAGGATAACCTGTTGAATAATTCCGGCCTTCTGTCAGAAGGCAGAGATGATAATAATATCCAAAGAAGAACCACGTTGAATTCCAGCAATCTCTTGACGGCTTTGAGGTGTTTAGTCTTTCTTTGTTTTTCTTTCTCCTCAAAATCTCTCACAAATTGCTCAGCATGATCCTGGGCTGTACCCTCTGCTATTTTCTGTTTATATATGTCATAAAGATTCTGTTCATAGCCAGAGGGCAGGTCAATCTGTTCGGCAAATAACTTGGCGCTCTGAATGAGATTACTTAATTCCTCAACATAAGTCTCTAATGCAACAGAGGAAACGGGATATTCGTTGCCAATCCGGCCGTTCCTCCAGATGGTTATGCCGGCAAGCCTGTTGGAGAGCTCTCTCTGCCTGCTCAACTGAGTTGTGCGGCTGACCAGTTTAATCTCCAAATACCGCGGCCTCCAGTCAGGCCTGTCAAACAGCGCTATCTGCTCCTCTTCAGTAAGCCTTAACTTTTCGCTTCCCTCCATACCGGTGGTACGGACAACGATATCCACGTCCTTTGGAGACCAGCCGGCGAATCCCCAAACGTAACTACCTTTAACGACTATCTCTTCTACGATACCTTGTGGATATCGTTTCAATAAGAACTTTGCTAACTTATCTAAACTACCCACTCTCTCTTCTATCTTCTTCTTTGCCAAGTCATTTAAGGCCGGCCAATACCAACTTAATGCTCTGCGCCTATCCCGCATTAAGCCTGCCTTAATCTCTCCGGTGGGCAGCTCCGAGGAGAAGACTCTCTTTTTGCTTAAGATATTTATAATCTCTGCCAAATAGTGCGGCAGGTCATTTACTAAAGGCTTCAGGGCTAATCCAAAAGGCGTGGGAGACTCGTAAGGCAAGGCTCTAAGTGGTTCAAGGGCAGGAACGAATTTAAGGTTTGCATTGTGAGGCAGGCGTATAAATTTCCTGAGCCAGGAGATTATCCTGTTCGGCTTCTGTGAAGCTACCGCTGCCGGCCTAAGGGAGGATGCGGCTGCGTAAAGCCACTCCTCTCTAAGATTATTCTTGACAAAGGAATATCCGATAGATATACTTATAATAGCAAAAGTGAGAAGGAGAAGAGTATGCCCGTCAATATTAAACAAATAATTCAAGACCTGGTTATCCCGGAATTCCGCACCCTGCAAGTTGAGATAAGGCGAATTGACCAAAGAATTGACAGCTTGGAAATCCAAATTCATAATATGCGCGAAGAATTCATTGGTCGGTTTGAATCCCTTCAGAAACAATTGGATACCACGATTTCCATCCACGAGCGCCTGGCTGCCCTGGAAGCTAAGATAGGCCGCTAAAGCCCCTAAAACAGCAATTATCCCTGGCGTGACAAAAATTCCAATTGCACCTGTAAATAAACCAAAGGCCGCTGCGGCTAAAAGTATCCCACCTGCCACGACAAATAGGATCCCCTGCAGCGGCCTGGTTAAATTTTCTAAAATATCCTTAGGCAAGCCAGCAACTATATCCTCATCGCCTACTGCCTCAATTAAATCATCAAAGGAGATTCTCTTCTTTCCTCCAAGACCTTTTATTCTCTTTATAAATCTCGCATGCCAATTATTAGCTTTAATTCTCCTAATTCGAACTGCTCCGCGGTTCCCCTTTAGCCTTATTATGATTTGCGTTAGTCTTCCTCCCTTACTATAAATAGGAATAAATCTTAATTCTTTATCATAGATTAAGTTAAGTATTCGCAGTGCCCTTCTTAATGATATGGCGTTACCTTCTATATCATCTGCCTTAAGTCCAAGTAAGAACTTAGTAAAGATTAATCCTTGAGGCGATCTGTCATCAAGGGAAGCTACGGCTTGAACAATACAATTCTCTTTCAGTATAGAGATTAGATAGGCTAGCTCGATGATGTCAGAGATTATTCTCGGAACTCTGCCTATCAAAGGTTTGAGCAACTTAGCTAACTTGAGCTTAGATACCAACTTTGCCAACCTTAAGATAATACTATTCTTAAGTAATACCCAGCGAGAGATATGTAATTCTTTTATCTTTAGTTCCTCAAACTTTAGTTCCTCAATAATCCTTATTTTATCTGTTATGCCCCTATCAAGATCTCGAGGAATTATATCTACTGGCACCGCCTGGATTAATATCTTTTCAGGACTTATTTCTTGTTTAATAAATTGCTTTAATAATAATGGATTTAAGTTCGGGAATCGCACAAGTGGCCTTCGTTGAGGTTGGGCTTCTCTTCTAGACCCCTTGGTAAATAAACTAATCATTTTTGCATTTGCAGCTTCACGAAGTTCTCTTTCTTGTTTCTCAAGATCTACTTGAACGGATTCTCTTGAAGGAAGATGGGAAGAATCAAAGCCCTGTGGCAATATTCCTAACTCTACAAAAAGCTCAGCATCCTCCTTTGTCACCTCTGTACCAAAATGTGTCTTTGTTGAACCCTCAACTAAAGCAGCTAAGGTAAAAGCAGCTGCTTCATTAATTAAGGGATCTTCCACGATTGATGGGGTATATAAAAGAGCAATAAGTTCGTAGGTCGGGGAAGTTAAAATAGCCTTCAAAAGATGAAAGTGGTAGCCTTGACTAAAATGTTGACGTATTCTATTTAGCTTCTCAACCAATGCTATCTGCCCAGGGGTAATCTCTTCAACTCTTCCTTCTCGCCTTAGGCTTTGGAGTTGTCTTTCTACCTTCCGCATATTGTTAAAGATATGGTGCATCAGTTCGTGGCTGAAAGTCTCAATATCACTAGGCTCTCTCATAAATATCATTTGTAACTTATCGCTGTAAACGCCACCCGAAGGCCCAATAAGATGTAATGCGCCTATATAATATATATATGGACTCAAGCCCAAACCAAACGCTTCAAGTAGAGTAAGTATATGATAAATTAATCTTCCCCTCCTTGAATTTAACATTGAAATTAAGCTCTCCCTATCAACAGGTAATAGTAACTGCCAATTTCGGCTTTCAGCAGCAACTCCATTAAGCTCTTTTGTCTTAGCTACTAAATCTTCCAATCCAGTCTCATCCTGAACCAATTCCAATAGTCTTTCTTTTAATTCTTGCACTAATTTTTTATACCTCTCTGTCAAATCTGCTCTTAGTTCAACATACATTGCATGCCCGAGCTCAGGATTGGCAATACCTGTATTTCCAAGGCTGAATTCTTTCTGACAATTGTAACCAAAATGAGTTATAAATATTCTTTCTATTTCGCCTGCATCGTTGGTGATAACAATGAAATTAACCAATGGTTGTATAAGAATATTTGAAACTTCAACTAAGAATGCTTTTTTGTTGGCATCAGGAGAGTGTTGCATTTCATAAACGCCGGTTACTTGCATCCCATTGACAGCCTGTCCAATTGCTGATAGTGCTTCTTCTAATATATACTTGGCACGCTCTCTGCCTCTATCATATATTTTGCTTACGCCATAAGGAACATAGGCAGCTATATACCTTATTCTAACTAATTGACTCTCTATGCCTGCTTGATGAGTTAGCGCATTCTCATGGATTTCAATCTGCTCAATGACAAAATCGGCTCTGTCGCCTAATAACTCTCTAATCCTCCTGCTGCTGATATTCCAGATAACTTTACCATCTGCTGTCCTATAAGCGATGGGTTGGCCTCTCATTTCTCTTTCAAGTAGCTCAAGGGCATCGGCTAATTCGCTTAACTTATCGGCAATGTCAGGATTAGCCTGAGCTAAAGCCCTAACCTCGTTCGCAGTAACCATAGTGTGATGGGTGGAAATCCGTCGGTCTCCCCTAATAACCTCCCGTTCAAATAAGAACTTTACAATACCAATAGCCGTTATAGCAGTTACAACTATCCAGCCACCCCAAATACCCACATCGGTGGTGATTCCTGGAATAAATGAGGCTGGCGTAAGAGATTGAATTACTCCTCCCGGAACTGCCCAGGCAGACTGAGCAAATACTAATAAAGCAATGGCTCCCAAGATAAGGGAGACTACGCCTAACGTGATTAAGCGCAGCCTCCTATGCTCTTGCTGTAATATCCTGACAGCAGCCGTTGAGTAGATACGTCGGTATGCCGTTAGCTCGTGCGACTTCAAGACAGTAACGAACCTGCTTAGCATCTGGCTCATTGAGAAGCTCCCAGCTCTCTGCCAGCCCGTTGCGAGTGTAGACTCTTCCTTCTCCGTTCCCGAATACCAGGAAGAGCCTGGTCTTGTGTCCGTTCTCTCGTCCGCAAGCGAAGACCGTGTCTTCGTGCTTGAAGATAACGAGATGGTCCAATTGTAAGGCTTGGAAATCAATCTTACCCATCTTACTACACCTCCTTTGAGCATTACACTAAGGGCCCCAAGCCTATTAAGGAGGCCACGGACTCCTTCAAACCCGAGGCCCTTTTGTGCAATTTCTGGCACTTCTCTTCCTGCCATGCCTGCGTGCCGGAACGCCGAATAGCCACGGTTATCAGCACTTCGGCGTGCAGGCACGGTAGGAGATTGCGGCTTGAACTTTATCGATTTGATTATGTCGGAAACCAGA
>CAYMKG010000051.1:0-7404 GCA_964391145.1 uncultured Planctomycetales bacterium | reverse complement strand
ATTATCTGACTGATTGAGCCGAATATCCCTCCGCAGACAACCCCGCTTAGGAGTACGGCGAAGACCTGACCGGTAATCGGAACGGGGGTAAACGCAAGATTTATCCTAATCTGCGCCATGAGTCCGGTAAGACACGCCATTGCAAATGCCAGACCAAACTTATTTACCAAACTCAGACTATAACGCCATTTAAAAAACGTATATCTGGCCGTCAGATACTTATCCATAATTGTCGTTGCCTGCATTAGCTTCTCCTCTTTTTCAATTTGAACAACCTCATTTTCTCAATCAATCCCATATAATCAATAATCAACCTGCCCTTAAGATGATCTATCTCGTGCAGAATGACCCGGGCCAAGAGGCCACGTGCCTTTAACTCAACAGCCTCTCCCTTGTCATTTAAACCCTCAACTACAATCTCATAAGGCCTTTTTATTTCCACATTGATATCAGGCAAACTCAGGCACCCCTCAGCAAGTTTATCCTCCCCTTTACTCTTAATAATCTGCGGGTTGGCTAATTTAATCGTTTCATCGCCGACATCAGCCACAATAATCTGAACCGGGCTGCCTATCTGAGGAGCAGCAAGGCCTATCCCACCAAAAGTATACATTGTAAATAGCATATCTTCGAAGAGCTTGACCTCCTTTGGCGTAATCTCGGGAACCTGAGCGGATTTCTTGCGCAATACTGGCTCAGGGTATTTCTTAATCTCTAAAATTTGCTTTTGTTCACCCATCATACGTACGCTCGCCCCTTAATCCGGTCAACGTACTCCGTCGCACTAAAGGCAGCTATTGCTCCGTCGCCACAGGCGGTAACCGCCTGACGCAAAGACTTCGCCCGACAATCACCGCAAGCAAATACCCCTGGCCTGGATGTCCGCATTGCCTGGTCGGTAATGACGTAACCCGCACCGTCTAATTCGACTAAACCGGCAATCAACTCAGTATTGGGGACATAGCCGATTGATATAAAAACGCCACCACAAGATACGTAAGAAGTAGTTTCATCAATAAGATTCTTCAAATCAACTCCCTCAACCCTATCTTTACCTCGAATCTGAGTAATAATCGAATTCCAGATAAATTCTATTCTTTCGTTATCCTTGGCCCTTTGAGCCAAAACAGGAACGGCCCGCAGACGGTTGCGGCGGTGAACCAAAATAACCTTCCGGGCAAAACGGGTCAAATATAAAGCCTCGGTAACTGCGGAATCCCCTCCCCCAACAACAATAATATCCTTATCCTTAAAGAAGGCAGCGTCGCAAACCGCACAATAAGAGACGCCTTTGCCTCTAAATTTTTCTTCTCCCTCAACGCCTAATTGCCTGTGCCTTGCACCTACTGCTAAAATTACAGTTAAACTATGGTAGAGTTTATCTCCTATCTTAATCTGCCAAATATTCTTTTCTTTATCCTGGAATATAATATTATCTACTTTGCCTACATAAAACTCAAGGCCAAAATTCTTTGCCTGATTCTTAAATCTCTCAATTAACTGGAATCCATCAATTCCATCAGGAAAACCAGGATAATTCTCAATCAAATCAGCGGTTACTATCTGAGAAGCCGGCGCGAAACACTCAACCAATAAAGATTTAAGGCCGCCTCTGCTGGCATAGATACCGGCAGTCAGGCCAGCCGGCCCACCCCCGATAATAATCGTGTCGTGGACTACGGATTCCATTTCTTTATTATATCATAACTTCAATAAAACCAAGAAGATTTATTCCTACTTTCTCACTTTATCAGCGTCAAGACCTCATTGTGTATCTTTGCATTGGAAGCAATATAGCCTCTAGTCTTAATATTCCATCTTCTGCCCGAATGGTCAGTACACCGACCGCCTGCCTCTTCAATCAAAAGAAGCCCGGCAGCAAAATCCCAGAGTTTATCGTTATACTCAACCTCCGCCTCTGCCTTGCCTTCAGCAATATACGTGAGCCCTCTTACAGTGGAGCCGAACATGCGCACGTTAAAAACTCTATCAACAAGCTCTCCCAGACCCTTAAGCATTCTATTTTTCTGATATCGGATACTGCTGTCAAAGATAAGTGTCGCTTCTCTAATCTTTCTCTTTGATACTGAAATTCTCTTGCCGTTAAGATAAGCGCCTTTGTCCTTCCGAGCAAAGTAAAGCTCATCTTTCCGCGGCATATAGATTATACCCACCACCACCTCATCTTTATAAGCCAGGGCAACAGAAACCCCGAAGATATCAATATTATGGATGTAGTTGTGCGTTCCATCCAAAGGGTCAATAATCCATTTAAATTCAGATTTCTGCTCATACGGATTTTCCTCAGAGAGAATGCTATCCTGGGGAAAATTTTTGATAATCTGGCTTTTGATTATTCTTTCAGCAGCAAGGTCAATATCAGTAACCAGGTTGCGGTCACCCTTTGCGCTAATTTTCCTTATCCGGCCAAAGCAGTCAGACAGCATCCGGCCTGCCCGCCTGGCTGCCTTAATGGCAATATCTCTGCGAGCAGTAATTTGACTTTCCGCTACCACCACCGCCCCCTTTAGATGTAAGGCTTTATCTTCTCTTCAAGCGCAGCCTTAGGCACAGCCCCCACAATCTGCTCCATCACCCTACCGCCCTTAAAAATGACGAGAGTAGGTATACTCATAATACCGTAATTTGTAGCAGTTTGACGCGCTTCATCAACATTCACCTTGCAGACTTTCAATTTTCCCTGGTATTCCCTGGCTATCTCCTCAACTGCCGGTGCTACCATTAGGCAGGGATAGCACCATTCAGCCCAATAATCCACCAGTACCGGTATATCCGATTCTAAAACCTCCTGCTTAAAATTAGAATCATTTACCTTAACCTCCATTTAAACTCCTCCCTCGTATAATATGTTTTTTGACATAGATAAAATACAGTAAATCATCCCAGATGTCACCCCGTACCTCTTTTATTTAACAATTCTATTTAATCTATAAACAGAATGTTATTATTTTAATGGATAAAAGGTGCGAAGTCAATATATTCGTCTGTCCCGCTTCTTTTTCTAATCGAAGGACACTTCTTATCTCAATCGCACCCCGCCCCTGCGCGCAGGGGCGGGGTTAAGTGTAAGTGCAAGAAATGTCTCTAAGTTTAATTCAACTTAAAGATAATGGAGACTTCCATCTGAGCTAAGGAAGCATCTATCTCTTCTGGAATAGATGAGAATGGATTAACTCTTTTAACTGCAGAATTTTAAGCAGGTTACTCCACTTTTGCCTATAAATTTTTTTATCTTGCCATTTAAAACGTTGCCTTTATTCCGGCATAGAAAGACCTGCCAGAAGTAGCGTATCCGTGAACCTCCTGATATTTTCTATCAAAGAGATTTTCAATCCGGCCAAAGATTTGAAAATTTTCTGTTAAATCGTATAAACAAGACAGATCAACATCGGTATAATCTTTTTTGGTAATACGCTTATAGGGATAACTTGTATAATCCATATCTTTGCGCCTACCTACATAGGTTATCCCCAAATTAAGATTACCCTTCTCCAGGAATCGCCAATTTATACTGAGGTTAACCTGCCTCTGGGGCCGTCTTAGTAACTCAAGGCCTGTTTCCTTATCCTTGGTATCCATATAGGTAAAATTAGTCTGTATGGTTATATCTTGAACAGGCAGAAATTTAGCTCCAACCTCAAAGCCTTTTGTCTCTGCTCTACCAATATTTTTATATTTCCAAGTGGCTGAATCACACTCAACCATATTTTTGAAGTCATTGTGAAAATAGGTAAGGTCAAAAGATAGTTTGTCGTTAAAGAAATTTTGTTCAAATCCGAAGTCATAACTTTTACTCTCATCAGGATTTAAATTGGGATTTCCATAACTTGAATAGAGTTGATAGAGGGATGGTGCCTTAAATCCAGTTCCCCAATTAGCTTTAAGGCGAGTCCCTGTTTGGGAAATGATATAAGCAGTAGATACTTTATAGGTAGTTTCTGTGCCAAAAAGTTCATGGTCGTCTATCCTTGAGCCACCGGTTATGAAGAGATCTTCCCAAAGATTAAGCTGATTCTGAAGATAGTAACTTTTATTATCTACTGTTTTTCTATCAAACTTACTTATATATGACCCTGAGCGATAATAAGAAGAGCCTCTTTCTTCTTCGTACTCAAAGCCTAAAGTGAATGTATCCCAGCCAACAGGATAAAGGTTATTCTGCCACTCAAATTTTTTATTATCCCCTTTATACCAGGACCATCTATCGTCTGTGGTGTCAACACTATCTTTTTCATCCCGGTATTTCCGGCGAACATCATTATAAGAAAAAGAAAGATTATGGTCCCACCAGGGATTTATTGCCTGATTAAAAGAAACTTTGCTGACAAAATTTCTCCACCAGGCAGTATAATTAGGGTCATCGTCGTAACTGCCATCGTCAAGATCGGTCTGGCTATCTGTAAAACGTACAACAAAGCTTAGCTGGCTATTATCAAAAATCTTCCAATCTATTTTTGATGAAAGGGTGGTATTTTCATACCCATCCTTTTCAGAACCATCCACTGCTTTAGAAATACCTTCAGAATCCAAACGTGAAACAGATACAGAATAACTTAAATTTTCTGCCTCGCCAGTTAAACCAATAAATTCTTTAAATGTTTTATGTGAACCTGCTTCAGAAGAAGCGCTAAATTTTGGCTTACCCTTACCCTTTTTGGTAATAATATTGATTACACCTCCTATGGCATCAGAGCCATAAAGGGTAGACTGCGGGCCACGCACTATTTCAATGCGTTTGATATTATCTGTAGTTAAATGAGCAAAGTCAAATGACCTGTCAGTTGCCATTGGGTCATTTACTTCAACTCCATCAATTAAAACCAGGGTATGACCTGGTTTTGAACCCCGAAGGTAAACCGAAGTCAAGCCGCCAAATGCGCTATTCTGGACAACAGATACACCTGGAACATTACGCAAAATCTCCCCAACTGTTCTTTTACCTGTTTTCTCTAAATCCTTTGCTGTAATTACCGTAGTTGAACTTCCAACCTCCGCCTGATAGCCTTCAGTCTTTGTAGCAGTAACGATTATCTCTCCAAGATCATATTTAATGCTGGTCTCTTTCCTCTCCTCAGCCCAGAGATAATTAGTTATTAACAAAACCATTGTCCCTATTAAAATTAAAATTTTCTTTCCCATCTTCTCCTCCCTCGAGAATACTTTCCAGAACAGGCAATCGTCCGGACTCGCCTGGCTAATCACTTATCGCCAATCACCGTTTACAATTTACAATTTGCGATTTGCGATTTGCCAGCATTACCGTTGCGGGGCAGCACTCCGAATCTCACGGAGATTTCCTTTGCCTATCCGGTAATAGATTGTCAATTATCAACCATGCATTATTCAACCGAAACTGTATATTCACCAAAACGCCCTGCCTTAAAAAGTTTTTCTTTAATCACCTCCTCCCTCGGCAAAATTGGGTCTTCCATCTACTTTTCCTCTGAACAAGGCCTTTTGATTTCATCGCTTACTTCCTTTCAACCTTTCCTCCTCAGAAACCAATAACATATAAGGTCTGGAGGAGATTGGATTTTTCTTAACTACCACCACTGTTTTATAAACATCTTCGATAATCTGATAATTTAATATCTCTTCGGGTGGTCCAATCTTATGGATTCGCCCTGCATTAATCAAGACAAGACGCTGGCAATATTCGCTGGCTAAATTAAGGTCGTGTAAAACCATAATTACTGTAAGATTGAATTCTTTGTTTAGTTTTTTTATAAGATCCAAAATCTTTACCTGATGGGTTATGTCTAAATGTGTGGTAGGTTCATCTAATAAAAGCAATTTGGGCTCCTGAGCCAGAGCACGGGCAATAAGCACAAGTTGCCTCTCGCCGCCACTTATCTCTAAGAGAAGGCGGCCCTTTAACTTAAAAGTATCAGTTAACTTAAGAGCCTTCTGGACAATCTCTATATCTTCGTTTGTTTCTAAAAACTGAAATTTTTTATAATGGGGGATTCGTCCTAAAAGGACAAATTCCTCCATACTCATAGAATTTACCCATAAATCTTGAGGAACTACCGCTATTCTTTTAGCTAATTCCCTAAATTCCATCTGCCATATATTCTTACCTTCAAGATAAACCCCTCCTGTTCTTGGCTTAATTATCCGGGTTATAGCTCGCAAGAAAGTGGTCTTACCTGAACCGTTAGGCCCGATTATTCCCAGAAGCTCTCCGTTTTTTATGCTAAGATTAATATCTTCAAGTATCATCTTTAAGCCATAGCCACAAGATAGATTTTTTATCTCCAGCATTATTTCTCTCCTAAAATAATTTGCCTTCTGGCCAAAGCATAAATAAAAAGGCTTCCTCCCAATATGCCGGTAATTACACCCACCGGCAATTCTAAGGGGGCAATAATCGTCCTTGCCAGAGTATCACAGAGAATTAGAAAAGAAGCCCCACAAAGGAAAGAGCTGATTAAAAGAATTCTGTAATCTTCTCCCACAAGCATACGCATAAAATGAGGAACTACCAATCCTACAAAGCCAATTATCCCTGCTATGGATACACTACAGCCGG
This sequence comes from uncultured Planctomycetales bacterium, assembly GCA_964391145.1. Taxonomy (GTDB): domain Bacteria; phylum Omnitrophota; class Gorgyraeia; order Gygaellales; family JAHJCI01; genus CAYMKG01. Next base: position 851 of record CAYMKG010000051.1, on the reverse strand, counting down.
TAACCAAAGAAGCAATAATAAAAAGCAGGCGCTTAGTCTTTTCTGTATTCACTCCTAAATGCATTGCCTCTTCTTCTCCTAAGATGAGGGCATTAAGGGGAAGAGCGAAAAGGTAAGAAATCGCTAACCCAAAGACAGATACTGCCAGGGCTAATTTTATGAGAACCCAGCTTGGTTCTTCCAGTGAACCCATTACCCAAAAAACTATTCCGTGCAGGTCCTCTGTGCGAGAAACAGCCATAATAAGCATAATCAATGAAGAAGAAATAAAACTTATCATTACTCCAGTAAGCAGGAGCCCCTGTATCTTTAATATACCCTTTCTTCGACTTAAAGAATAAACGAGTATTATAACTAAAATAGCTCCTAAAAAACCAGAAATAGGTAAAGTTAAAATACCAAATATCCGATGCAGGTGAAAAACAATATTCAAACATACCCCTAACGCCGCACCGCCTGAAATACCCAGGGTATAAGGCTCAACCAGGGGATTACGAAACATTCCCTGTAAAATCACTCCTGCCAGACTTAACGCACCCCCGATAGCAAAAGCCAGGATAATCCGCGGCAGGCGAATATCAAAGAGAATACTATATTCAGTAGTACCTCTACCTCCAAAAATTGCAGAAATAATCCTTCTAAAAGGGATATCGCTTGCACCTATAAGTAAAGAAAAAAGACTTATGCCTAAGAGTAAGCCACTTAAAATAAGCACCCAGATTATCCACCGAATTAATCTTGTTTTCATCTTATTCCTCTAAGTCAAAATGTAAAATGCCTACAAGTTCCTCTAATGTCTGAACAAAACTCACCGGGGTAGGGCTACAGAGTTTATAGGAATCGATGATATA
>CAYMKG010000050.1:3279-7406 GCA_964391145.1 uncultured Planctomycetales bacterium | reverse complement strand
ATGGTGCAAAAGGTAAAAGTTATTCATGCGGGAATACTTCTTCACGATGATTTACAAAATACTTATATACTCCGCGTCTCGCGAGGTCCCAGCGGAATAAGAATTCCTCGGGAGTTCGCCCGCATGGATTACGATAATCCCTTAATACGGTTCTTTCGAGAGAGAAGAGATAAAGAAACTTTCGGCGATGGAATAATTATATACCAAACAGCAAAACGGCTTTTGAAGAGAAAGATTAAGCCTCAAACAAAAAAGATTCTTAGCGGCGCACTGTATCAGATGAAGATATTGGATGCGGTTGTCTGCATCCCCAGTTATTTCCGGGAAGTTCTACTGGGGATACTGTTTTTGGGAAGAAAAAGAAACGGCCGCGAGTTTCATCGAAAGGAATTGGACTTTTTTGTCGCTCTTGCCTCCGACGTGGCAATGGCAATTTACAATGCGCGATTATTTAAACAGCTTCAGGATGAATTAAACAAAAGGCAGGAACTTTTTATACATACAACAATTGCTCTGGCTGCGGCGATTGAAGCTAAAGACCGCTATACTCACGGACACACTGCTCGTGTAACAAACCTGAGTTTAGAGATAGGGAAAAAGCTGATGGAACAGAAAGAGATGCGATTCGAAGATGGCTTCTTAGAGCATTTGCATATCGCTGCGCTTCTGCACGATATCGGAAAAATCGGCGTCTCAGAAGCTATCTTGAATAAAGAAGGAGAGTTAACTGAGGAAGAAAGAAAAAAAATGCAGATGCATGCCGAAATCGGCGCTAACATATTACATCCCATCAAGGAATTAGAAACTGCAATTCAAGGGGTTAAATACCACCATGAGCGATACGACGGCAAAGGCTATCCGGAAGGACTGGATAACGGAAGGATTCCGATAATTGCGGCAATAATCTCTGTAGCCGATGCCTTCGACGCAATCACCACGAATCGTCCGTATCGTACCGCTTTAACTAAACGAGAAGCCATTATAGAGATTAAGCGCTCATCCGGAAAGCAATTCCATCCGAAAGTTGTATCTGCGTTTCTTCAACTCTGTGAAGAAGGTAAAATCTAAATGAGGAACAAGCGTATACTACTTATGCATATCTCTAACATCTCCGGCCACCGGAGTGCCAGTCTTTCCATAGAAAAAGCGATAAACATTGTATCTGCGCAAACGCAAACTTTGTCTTTAAACGCGTTCAATTACTGCCATCCTCACGGCGAAAGGATAATCAATTTATTATATATGTTTACGATCCAGAGGCTGCCATTCATTTGGGCTCATCTTTACGATAATCCCTACTGGAACAGAAGGACAAAAAGAATTAAAGAATTTATCCACAGGTATAATTTTTCGAAATTAGAAGCGCTGTTTGGCGAATTTAAACCTGACGTGGTTGTTGCAACTCAGGCATTTCCCTGCGGGATGGTAGCTGATTTTAAACAGACTAAAGGAATCGACCTGCCTCTGGTAGCTGTTCTAACGGATTTTGTGCCTCATTCCTACTGGATATACAATAATGTAGATTACTATATTGTTCCCTCTGATGAAATCAAACAAAAGCTGATACAAAAAGGCATAACTACGGAACGCATCAGAGTATTTGGCATTCCTTTTAACCCTAAATTTAACCAGAATTTAAACAAAACCGAAGTCAGAAAGAAACTTAAATTAGAAGAAAGCCTTTTTACGATATTAATTATGGGCGGGGGACAGGGATTGGGCCCTATTAAAAAAGTAGTTAAGATATTGGATAATTTAAATCTCAACCTTCAAGAGATTGTTGTATGCGGCACAAACCGGCGTCTCTATTGTTGGTTAAAAAAGAGACTAAAATCATATAAAAAAAATATTCTCTTGTTCGGTTACACAGATAATATGGAAGAATTGATGTCAGCTGCAGATATAATCATAACAAAACCGGGTGGAATAACCTGCGCAGAGGCATTGAGCAAGGGGTTACCGATGCTAATTATGTCTCCTATCCCCGGCCAGGAGGCTAATAACGCCTCTTTCCTAATCAGGCAGGGTGTGGCAAGCAAACTAAACAAAACTGAAGATTTAGTAGGCATAATCAACGAGTTGTATAATCATCCGGGAAAGCTGAAAGAGCTTTCCGAGTCAGCCTTGCAAATAAGCAAACCCAATTCCGCCAGGGAGATTGCCCGGTTTCTTTTAGAGTTATGATTTTTTATCTACTATACAAAATGGGAGCATTCATCGCGCTCCATTTACCATTGAAATTAGCCTATAAGGTTGCGGTGTTTTTTTCTGATTTACATTATCTATTTGCCAACAAAGACCGAGCGGTAGTAACCGCGAATCTAAAAGCCATATTTCCCGATAGGAGCCGTTCTGAAATCAGCTCTATGAGATTGGCGACGTTCAGAAATTTTGCTAAATATCTGGTAGATTTTTTTCGCTTCCCTTTATTGAACAAGGAGTATATAAAAAGAAGGCTCTGCTTCGGAAATCTGCATTTTATTGATGAAGCCCTGGCTAAAGGTAAAGGCGCCATTATTCTTACCGCCCATATTGGGAACTGGGAATTAGGAGGAGTGGGAATGGCTCTTTCCGGCTACCAAATAGGAGCAGTTGCTCTTCCGCATCGCCATAAAAGTGTGGATAACTTTTTTAACTTACAAAGGCAGGAAAAGGGTTTAATTGTAATGCCTCTGGGCAGGGCAGCGAGGGGTTGTTTAAAGCTGCTGCAAAAAAATAACATTGTCGCTTTGGTAGGTGACCGCGTTTTTAATGTTAGCGGAGTGCAAACAGATTTCTTCGGCCGGCCTACCCGCTTACCCGCTGGGCCGGCTGCTTTTAGTCTCAAAACAGGCGCTCCCATAATTCCAGGATTTGTAGTGCGTAACCAGGACGACACATTTACGCTTATGTTTGAAAAACCAATAGAGTACGCTCCGACAGACGATAGAGATAAGGACATAATGCAGATTGTATCCAAATATAAGGCAGTTATTGAGGCTTACATCCGGCGCTATCCTGAACAATGGTTTATGTTTCGCAAATTCTGGACCGAAAAATAAAAGAGATGATGAGAGTTTGCATTGTTATACCCACATATAATGAATCTGCAGCGATAGGTAATATCGTGAAGCAAATTCGCAATCAAGGTAGAGAAGTCGTAGTCGTGGATGATGGCTCCACCGACGGAACTGCTGAAATTAGCCAGAATTGTGGAGCGGTTGTATTAAAGAATTTAAAAAACGAAGGAAAAGGTTTTTCGCTGGTTCGCGGATTAAGGTATGCGATAGAGAATAATTTTGATGGAGTTTTTACGATGGATGGCGACGGGCAGCACAATCCTAACGACATACCCTATTTTATCCAAAAAGCACAAACAACCGATGCGGGAATTATTATTGGCAATAGAATGCATAACCCCCGCACAATGCCGGTTGTCAGGATTCTGACGAATAAATTTATGTCCTTGATTATTTCCAAATTGATTAAACAGCGAGTTCCTGATACCCAGTGTGGATTTCGCCTGATAAAAAGGGAATTGCTCAAGAAGTTAAAATTCACAACCCGCCGGTTTGAGACGGAAACGGAGATTTTGATTCAGGCCTCTCAGTTAGGTTATAAAATTGAGTCCATACCAATTAAGAGTGTTTATCAAAAACAGAAGAGTCAAATTAACCCCATTATTGACACTATAAGATTCATCAATTATATGTTTCGCCAGATATGGACTATGAAATCTTGAGAAAACGGATGGTAAGGGAACAACTTATTCCGCGGGGAATAAAAGACCTTCGAGTTATTAGCGCTTTTCTTAAAGTAGAGCGACATAAATTTGTTCCCCAGGCTTTGAGGGGTAGCGCTTATGCAGATTACCCCGTTCCTATCGGAGAAGGACAGACTATATCCCAGCCTTATATTGTGGCTTTGATGACCGAATGCCTGAATTTATCGCAAGGCCAAAAAGTGTTGGAAATCGGCACTGGCTCGGGTTACCAAGCTGCAATCCTGGCCGAATTAGCGAACCAGGTTTATACCTTAGAGAGATTCTGCGGGCTTGCTAAACAGGCAGAATCCACACTTCTTGATTTAGGTTACTCTAACATCAAAATAAAAGTAGGAGACGGAACTTTGGGTTGGCCTGAGGAAGC
>CAYMKG010000050.1:0-3179 GCA_964391145.1 uncultured Planctomycetales bacterium | reverse complement strand
GCGCTTATCGGCAATCTCATACCGGTTATTCCCTTATATTTTTTATTGCAGCCGGTTTCGCGCCTGTTATCTCGCATTCCTTTATTCAAAGCATTTTTCACCTGGCTGTTTAATCATAGTAAAAGAAGAGCAGAGGTTGTGCAACGTTATGAAGCTATTGGGCTGATATTGTTTGTGGCTATCCCCCTGCCTGTTACCGGCGCCTGGACCGGCACCATAGCCGCCTCTTTATTTAAAGTAAGGTTTAAATACACTCTTGCGGCAGTGATATGCGGCGTGATAATCGCAGGCGTGATTGTGACAACATTGTGCCTCTTAGGCAAGTTCGGCTGGGAATCGATAAGATGATTCAAATTTATACCGGAAATGGCAAAGGCAAAACTACTGCTGCGCTGGGATTGGCATTGAGAGCAGCGGGCGCTGGATTAAAAGTCTATATTGGCCAATTCATCAAAGGCAGGCCTTACAGCGAATTTAAGATACTTAAGAGGATTCCCAATATTAAGATTGAGCTTTTCGGAAGAAAGTGTTTTATTAAACGCAAACCTTCACAAAAAGACATTGATTTAGCCTGCGCAGGCCTTAAGCGCGTCAGGCAAATTATCGCCAAGAAAACTTACGATTTGGTAATACTGGACGAAATCAACATTGCTTTGCATCTGGGGCTTCTTGGCGAGAATGAAGTCACCAATTTAATTAAATCTTGGCCTAAGGATGTCGAGCTGGTTTTAACCGGCCGCTGGGCTCATACAAAAATTATAAAACTTGCCGATTTAGTTAGCGAAATAAAAGATATCAAGCATTATTATAAAAAGGGTATTAGGGCGAGGAAAGGGATTGAGTTTTAAGAAAGTCTGAAAAATCTTCTTGACAGAATTCATAAAGTTACTTAAAATAACAGCCGTTGTTCTTTTAAATTAAAATAATGCATAAGCCAAGGGAAGTCTGTGACCCGAATAATATCGGGGAATCAGACACAGACCCGCTGCTGTGAGGGAGGACGAAAGCCACAAAATGCCACTGCCTAAGATTACCAAGGCGGGAAGGCGTGGCGAGTAGAACGATACCTGAGTCAGAAGACCTGCTTATACAAAATTGTCCGATGAGAACCTGGTTCGCGGACAGGCCAGGGGCCAAGTAAAACAGGGTGCAACCCCACACCAAAAGCGGTGTGGGTTTTTTATTGTCTGAGAAAGGAAAGAGGAGATGGATAGGTTAGGATTAGTCAGAATGATTCTGGGGTTAGTGGGGTTAGTATTGTTAATTGTGACCAATGTTTTTGCACAATCTAATACTAATGAGGTGGCATTAGACAGAATTGTTGTAACCTCCTCAAAGGATTTTTTCAGGGAGGATGTTTATTCAAGCGGTATGGCTGTAGAAATTTTTACTGCCGAAGATATTAAGGAGACGCGCGCTACAACTTTGGTGGAATTTTTAAAGCATATCTCCTGTGTATATGTAAGTGATTGGTATGGCACAGGAATAAAAGCCAATATTGATTTGATGGGCTTTGGTGATAATGCCTTATCTAATACCTTAGTTTTGGTTAATGGAAGAAGAATAAATAATATTGATTTAAGTGGTGTAGATTTAACAATTGTTCCTTTGGACGCTATAGAACGCATTGAGATTATTAAGGGCTCGGGCTCGGTTCTATATGGGGATAATGCTGTAAGTGGGGTAATTAATATTATAACCAAAGAAGTTGAGAAAGAAGGCTTACATTATAAATTACACACCGAGGGCGGTAGTTATGATTATAACAAAGAGTCTTTAACCTTAGAAGCTAAGGTGGATGAATTTTCTTTTTATGTTAATAGTCAACACTATTCTACTGATGGTTACCGCAGAAACAGTCATTATCGGGGAAAGACAACAAATTTCAAATTATCTTCTCAGATATTTGAACAGACAGCACTAAAAATGGACGGTAGCCACCAGCGTTATATCTATGGCTTGCCAGGGGGTCTAAACGAAACTGATTTAAATTCTATGTCGCGGCGGGATTCTAAATACCCTTATGATAATGCTCGCGTTGAAGATAATTATATTAATTTATCGTTAGAACAAGATATCAATAATGATTTAAAAGGAGTTTTAGATGTTTCCTTTCGCAATAAGAATATGTTAACCAATTGGCTAAGCTATGGAGCGTTTAGTTGGACGACTAAAACCCAAACCGACTCCTTAAGTTTCAGACCCCATTTTTCGTATAAATTTGACATCTTTGGTTTAGGACATAATTTTATAGCGGGTTTAGAGTTGGAAGGACATAATTTTTCTGCCGATGATTATAATCTTTCTGGAGTAAATACCGGTTCAACAGATATCGATAGAACATCCCGGGGGGTTTTCATTCAAGATAATATAGATTTAACTCATTATCTTTCTTTTGATTTAGGTTACCGACATCAAAAAGAGAGATTTACCTTTGACTATATTGGTACAGCTCCCAGCATAGATGATGATTTAAAAACAAAAGAGGATGCATTTGAGACAGGATTAAATTATAACTTTAGTGATAAAGGAAATATTTATTTACGTTTCGCGCGCTCTTTTAGAATCCCCAAAACAGATGAATATTTTAGCGTTTGGGCAACCCCTCCGATTAATCAGGAACTTTTAGTACAGAAAGCAAAAAACATAACCTGGGGAGGAAATTATAAATTGAGCAAAGAGTTTGAGGCAAGCTTAGACTTTTTCTGGATGAATTTGGATAATGAGATATTTTATGATGCCGTAACCTGGACAAATAAAAATTATCCGAAGTCCCGGAGAAAAGGGTTTGATTTATCTCTCAACTTTAAACCCGCGGATAATATAATTATAAAAACTGGTTATCGTTATACCGAGGCAAAATTTAAAAAGGGAGATTACGCAGATAAGATAGTACCTGCGGTGCCAAAATCTAAATTTATTCTGGGATTAGAGTATGAATTGTTAAAATGCCTTTCAATACACTTAGATAATATCTACGTAGGTAAACAATATTTGATTAACGATCTGATGAATCAAGCTAATAAATTAGATAGTTATTTCCTAACAAATTTAAAAATAGAGTTTAACTACAATAATGTGTCCATATTCGCAGGCATAAATAATCTTTTTGATGAAAGTTACAGCGAATATGCTTCAACTAATGCAGCAGGCACAACCCAGTTATATTATCCATCTCC
>CAYMKG010000049.1:0-7570 GCA_964391145.1 uncultured Planctomycetales bacterium | reverse complement strand
TGGAGTTAAGGATTCGGGAAAGATTTTTCCCGGCCTGGGAGGGGCTTTGGACTGCATAGACAGCCTTTTATTTACGGCTCCCGTATTTTATTTCTGGGTTCTGCATTTTGGTACTTAATCCGAATGTTATTACCTCATAATAAATTCAGTCAATTTAAGAACTCGGTATTCTAAAGGATGCACACAGATATATGGAAGAAACACCGCTAAACCGCAAAAATTCTTTGCGTCTTTGCGGTAATTTGGCGTCTTTGCGGCCTCAAGAATGGGTTGAAATTGAGAAATCCTGATTTTTGATTGGATTATGATACAATTGAACTTGACATTTTGATTGGATTACGATACAATTGAAATATGGAAGATAATAGAGAAAAAATAGAGAATTTTTATAGGCTCTGGACCTCGGAGTTAGGCAAACTGTTTTCTGGCTATATCTACGATGAAGATGGAAAACCCAATCCCACAAGGTATATTTTTTCTTATTATCTTGCTCTTTTGGAGAAATTTGCCAGCAATAGGTTAGAGGAGATAGAAAAAATAAACCTTCTTTCCGGCATAAGGGGTGTTGGTAAAACCACACTTTTGGCACAACTTTATTATGCGCCTAAATTTATTTTACCTTCCAGAAAATCGAATTACGAAAATGTCCTTGCGCAAAATTATGAAATATTTTATTTAGATGTCAGCAGGCTTTCTGGCGAAGGCATAAGTTTGCACGAATTTTTCAATTATTATCAAGAGGTAAATAATATTAGATTTGTTGATTTGAAGAAAAAGTTATTAATTCTATTGGATGAAGTCCACTATGACGAGAAATGGGGGTTGTTTTTTAAAAATCTTTTTGATGCAACAAAAAGCCATAAGAATATTCTGGTTATTGCCACCGGCTCTTCAGCGCTAAAAATAAAATTAAATCCAGATTTATCAAGGAGAGCCCTTTTAGAAGAATTATATCCCCTTAAGTTTAACGAATATGAAATATTGAAAGACAATATTTATCCGCAAAGAGGATTGTCGGATGGTATCGTTGGAGCAATTTTGGCCAGCAAAGACGCTAAAGAATTATTTCAATTTTATAAAAATAGACAAAATGAAATTTCCAAATATTTCAGCAAATTGCCGCCTAATGCGGAGGAAGATTTTCTATATTTTGGCGGATTTCCTTTTATTCTGAGATTAAAGAATAAAAAATCAATCGTCTTTGAATTAGTTTCTGGCGTAATTGATAAGTTGATAACTAAAGATCTGCTTGAAATGAGAAGATTTAGTTCGCAGACGATTTCCAAAATAAAGGATTTGCTTTATTTAATTGCGAGTTCTGACAGTACGGATATTGATAAGTTGTGCAGTGCATTAAAGTTAGATTACAGGCCAGTGCGGGGCGTTCTTGATGCATTGATTCAGGCTGGAATTTTGGTTGAGGTAAAAAGTTATGGCCAGAAATTTGTAAAAGTGAGAAAACCGATAAAATTTTTGTTTATCTCGCCTTCTTTAAGGATAAGTATTTTGAACGGTATTATACCACCTGAGGTTAAAGGGAAAATTCTCGAGGATTATTTAGCATTACTTTTCAGCAAGGATTTTTGGAAAAAAGCAAAAAATTACGGAGACTTTGAAGTGATGTACGATTCTTCATCTGGCGGTGCTGACTTTGTTTTACGAATTGGGAAAGATAAAAAAATCATTATAGAGGTCGGGTTTGGAAAAGAAAGTAACGGGGTAAAACAAATAGAAAACACAGGTAAAATCATCGGCGGTTACAATTATGCAATTGTAATTAGTTATAAAAAAGGAGGGGCGGAACTGGTAAACGACAAAATTATCAGATTACCGTTTAAGCTCTGGTTAGCAATTTAATATCATGTCTAAACTGTGATTTAAGAAAAAGAGAGGGATGAAGCGCATTGTAGTATTAGGTTCAACTGGCTCAGTTGGCCAGAATACCTTGAAGGTGATTGCGTCTTTAGGCGAAAAATTTAGAGTTGTCGGCTTGAGCGCCTATTCAAACGTATCTACTTTATTAAGACAGGTAAGGCAATTTAAACCTAAATGGATTTGTTTGGTTGATGAGCTTTGTGCAAAAAGGGCAAAGGCGAGATTGCCTTCCTCTTGCAGGCTTTTGAGCGGCCGGGGCGGACTTCAGGATTTGATTCAAGAAAGCAACGCAGATAGCGTGGTTCTGGCGGTTTCGGGTGCTGAAGCGCTTATGCCGCTGTTTAAGGCCGTTGCGATGAAAAAGACAGTTATTTTGGCGAATAAAGAAGCTTTGGTTATAGCCGGTTCGATAATTATGCCCTTGGCTGCAAGATACGGCGTCAGAATTCTGCCTGTGGACAGCGAGCAGTCGGCAATATGGCAGTGTTTAGAGAAAAGAGACAAAAACCAGCTGAGGCGAGTTTATCTTACTGCTTCCGGAGGACCTTTTAAAAATTATAACTCCGAGCAGCTTAAAGGCATAAGTATCAGCGATGTGCTCCGTCATCCGCGCTGGAATATGGGAAAAAGAATTACCGTCGATTCGGCAACCCTGATGAATAAAGGATTAGAGATTATCGAGGCAATGTGGCTATTTGACTTAGATTTATCCCAGATAAAAGTGATTATTCATCCCGAGGCTGTAATTCATTCGATGGTTGAATTTATCGACGGAGTAATTTTGGCGCAACTTTCCGTTACGGATATGCGCATACCTATTCAGTATGCGCTCACCTACCCGCAACGCGAAGCCACCACCCTTAAGCCGCTGAACTTTTTTAAACTAAGAAAGCTAAATTTCCAAAAGCCGGATTTAAGGAGATTCCCGTGTTTGAGATTGGCAATTGAGGCGGCAGCAGAAGGCGGCTCATTGCCTTGCGTATTGAATGCCGCTGACGAAATGGCAGTAAATGCGTTTTTAAATAAGAGGATAAAATTCACCGACATCCCCACAATAATTGCAAAGGTATTAAACCGACACAGGAAAATTGCCAAGCCCTCTCTTGAGGAGATTTTGGCTGTAGATGACTGGGCGCGAGCTGAGGCGCGGAAAATTATGGAAAATTAAGATTAAACGACATGTCAATACTTATCTTTATTGTAGTTTTTAGCATTATAGCCATCGTGCATGAACTGGGCCATTTTATTACCGCTAAAAAAGCGGGCATAAGGGTTGAGCAATTTTCCTTGGGTTTTGGACCTAGAATTATTGGCATAAAGAGGGGCGAGACGGAATATATAATATGTGCCTTCCTCGTGGGTGCTTATGTGAAGTTAGCCGGGGATAATCCCGACGAATTTAAAGGCCAGCCACGCGAATACCTTGCCAAATCCGTGGGGCAGAGGGCAAGGGTGGTTTTCTTTGGCCCTCTGTTTAATTATGTTTTTGCTTTTCTTTGTTTTTGGTTGATATTCTTCGCAGGGTTTCCGGAACTTGCCTGTAAAGTGGGAAGAGTAATTGAGGATTTCGGAGCGCAAGCCGCGGGGGTACAAGCCGGGGATGAGATACTGGCGATAAACGGCAAGACGGTTAAGGTCTGGCATGAATTGCAGGAGATTATTCAGAGCAAAGGCAATGGAGAAATAGTTACACTTACCGTTTTACGCCACAGCCAGAGACTTCAGCTGCCTGTCAGGGTAACACAGAAAAAGGTGGAAACAATCTGGGGCAAGGAGAAGGCTATAGGCATAATTGGCATTGAACCGAAAGATGAATATGTTAAGACGAGGTTCGGATTGATTGAGTCTTTTTTTATGGCGGGAGAAAGATTAATCTATTTTACCTGGCTTACCCTTAAATCGATAGCCTGGATGGTATCAGGGAGAATATCTTTTCGCCAATCAGTAACCGGGCCATTAGGAATATTTTTTATTACTAAAGAAGCAGCGCATTTGGGAATTATTCCATTTATTCAGATTCTGGCGATAATCAGCATGGCTCTGGCGATTTTCAATCTTTTGCCTCTGCCAATACTGGACGGAGGCCACCTCTTATTCTTACTCATCGAAAAGTTAAGGGGGCGGCGATTCAGTGCTCGAACGGAGTTGATTATTAATCAAATAGGATATACTTTTATAATCCTGCTGACGATTTTTGTATTCTATAATGATTTGTTAAGATATGGCGTATTAGCCAAAATTTCTGAATGGTGGTCGAGATACTGCCGATAGCGCAACGACGACAGCTTTAAAAAATTTAAAATAATGAATAGCCAATTTAAGAACTACTCTCTGAACACCGCTAAAGCGCAAAAATTCCGCTAAAACGCAAAGATTCTTTGCGCCTTTGCGGTAAGTTTGGCGTCTTTGCGGTGTTAAGAATGGGTCAAAATTAATGTTTTCCTAGTTGTTAAATTAACTTATTTAAAAAATCTTAACCACAGAGTCACAGAGATAAATGAAAGTTCACAGAGAAAATTTTAAAATCTTAAAGAAATCTTTGTGTTCTCTTTGTGTCTTGGTGCCTCTGTGGTATATGCTTTTAAAATTTTAAGATTTTTATCTTGTGTAAGTCTTGTGGTTAGAAAATATGAATCAAATTGAAACCACAAGATTTCACAGATTATCACAAGATTTATTTAAAAAGATAGCCAATTTAAGAACTACTCTCTGAACACCGCTAAAGCGCAAAAATTCCGCTAAAACGCAAAAATTCTTTGCGCCTTTGCGGTAAGTTTGGCGTCTTTGCGGTGTTAAGAATGGGTTGAAATTGATGTTTTCTTAGTTGTTAAATTACCTAATAATGAAAATAAAGCGACGCAAAAGCCGGGAAGTAAAAATAGGTAATATCACGATAGGAGGAGCTAATCCTGTAGCCGTTCAATCGATGGCTAAAACATTTACTTCGGATTTACCTGCTACCTTAAGGCAGATACAGAGGCTTCAAAATTCAGGTTGTCAGATTGTCCGAGTAGCGGTCAGGGATAATAAGGATGCTGCAAACTTAAAAAAGATAAAGCAGGGGATTGCCATTCCCCTGGTTGCGGATATACACTTTAGTAAAGATTTAGCCCTCAAGGCTATTGAGAGCGGTGTTGATAAAATTAGATTAAATCCCGGCAATATCTATAAGAAGAATGAAATTAAAGAGATTGCCGAGGCAGCAAAACAGGCTCATATACCAATAAGGGTAGGTGTTAATTCGGGATCTTTAAGAAGGGTTAAAGGTAAAAGGTTAAAGGTTAAAGGTATTGCGGATATAATGGTTAAGGAAGCCTTAGATTATATAAAGATTTTAGAAAAATTTAGTTTTTGCGATATTGTTGTTTCTTTAAAAGGCTCGAATATTTTTGATACCATAGAAGCGTACCGTAAGATGGCTAAGATTTGCGATTATCCCCTGCATTTAGGAGTAACCGCAGCCGGGCCGAGTTCTGCGGGAACCATAAAGTCAGCGATAGTTATAGGAGGGTTGCTTTCCGAGGGTATTGGTGATACAATAAGAATATCGCTTACCGACAGTGCGGTTCGCGAAGTAGAGGCTGCCTATAATATCTTAGAGGCGTTGGGTTTAACTTGCGCAAGGGCGGAGATTATCAGCTGCCCTACTTGCGGCAGGTGCGAAGTTGACTTGATTAAAATAGTTAAAGAAATAGATAAGAAAATCAATCAGTCCATAGTCCATAGCCCACGGTCCATAGACAAAAACTATCGACTATTGACTATTGACTATCGACTGCCACTGAAAGTGGCAATAATGGGCTGCGTGGTTAACGGCCCAGGCGAAGCAAAGGATGCAGACATCGGAATTGCGTTTGGAAAGAAAGAAGGATTGCTATTTGAAAAGGGAAAGCCAATTAGAAAGGTTTCAACTGATAGGTGCGTGAGTGCGTTATTAGAGGAGATAAGTAAGTTTAGGAAGTTAGGTACTAATGTTTTGGTCAAAAGCCTTCATCCCAACGTTAAAAGAGACGCCGCAAGAAGCTGAATCGGTAAGCCATCAGTTAATGTTGCGCGCAGGCCTCATCCGGCCTCTTATGGCAGGGGTTTATTTGTATCTGCCGCTGGGTTACAGGGTCTTAGATAAAATCGAGAACATAGTCCGTCAGGAAATGAACGCTTGCGGAGCTCAGGAATTATTACTCTCCGCGCTTCAACCGGAAGAATTATGGACAAAATCTGGCAGGGATGAGGAGATAGGCGAGGTGATGTTTCGCTTTACCGACCGCCGAGGGCGTAAGCTGAGTCTTGGCCCAACGCACGAGGAGATAATTACGGGATTGGTTAGCAATCATGTTTTTTCTTACAGGCAACTGCCCTTAATTCTTTATCAAATACAGGTTAAGTTCCGGGATGAAATCCGCCCAAGGTTTGGCCTGGTTCGCTCCTGTGAATTTATAATGAAAGACGCTTACAGTTTTGACCTGGATGAAGAAGGCCTTAAACAAAGTTATGATATAATGCTTAAGGGATATAAGCGCATATTCACAAAATGCGGTTTGAGTTTCAAGGTCGTGGAGGCCGATCCCGGCGTTATGGGCGGCAATTTATCTCACGAGTTTATGGTACCTGCAGAAAGCGGGGAGGATATAATCTTATGCTGCCCCAATTGCGGATTCCTCAGGAGTCAAATCAAGAATCTATCTAACTGCCCTAATTGCAGCAATGAATTACAAAAGTTAAATACCATTGAGGTCGGGCATATTTTTCAATTAGGAACTAAATACAGTAAAATCTTTAAGGCAGAAATCCTCGACCAGCAAGGAAGCAAAAAGCCGATCATTATGGGCTGCTACGGCATCGGTGTTTCCCGATTAATACCGGCGATACTTGAACAAAATTACGATGAAAATGGAATCATTTGGCCGAAAGAGGTTGCTCCATTTGATATTATTATATTGCCCCTTGAGGTGGGTAAGAAAAAGGTTTATGAGACAGCGCTCGGTGTTTATAATAATCTAAAAAAGAGGGGTTTTGAGGTTCTCCTGGATGATCGCGATGAGCGGGCGGGAACTAAGTTTAAGGATGCTGATTTAGTGGGCATTCCGATACAGGTAATTATTGGCGAAAAATTCCTCAAAGAGAATAAGATAGAGTTAAAGGTCCGCCGCAGCGGCAAGAGGCTCGCCATGGCACAGCGGAAACTATCAGAGGAAATTGGCAAACATTTATCCCGTTAGAAATGTTTGATTTTTTAGAGTGTAGGAAAGTATAAATCACAGATAATCACAGATGAAAAGATACAGATGATCGCAGATATCTGTGATCATCTTGTGAAATAACATCTAAGTTAACTTGTAATCTGTGCTCATCTGTGCTATGAGCGAAGCGAATTTTCTTGAACAGGGCGAGTTTTCTGAGGGGATTTATCAATAAAATTAGCCAATTTAAGAACTACTCCCTTGAACACCGCTAAACCGCAAAAATTCCGCTAAAACGCAAAAATTCTTTGCGCCTTTGCGGTAATTTAGCGTCTTTGCGGTATTAAAGCTATGTGGGAATCATTTTTTCTGAGTTGTTAAGTCACCTAAAATAAAAATGATAGATAAATACGAACTTCGGGAAAAATTAAGGTCAGTAATCGGCGATTATCTAAAAAGAGAAGGCGTTATTCTGGTGGATTTGAACTTTATGCTCTCCGGGGAAAAAAGTATTT
>CAYMKG010000048.1:2184-7664 GCA_964391145.1 uncultured Planctomycetales bacterium | reverse complement strand
ATTATTCAAAAAACACGGTGGCGTGAAGGCAAAGAAAGCACCGGAGAAAACATAAAGCAGTAGTTAGTAGATAGTAGTTAGGCATTAGGTAAAAGATGATAGTGAAAGCTCAGGGAAAATTTTTAAGAATATCGCCGACTAAGGCAAGACGGGTGATTGACCTGTTGCGGGGAAGGGATGTCGTTTCCGCACAGGCGATTCTATCAAATATAAACGCCCGACCGCGGGAATATCTAAAGAAAATTTTAAATTCAGCCGTAGCTAATGCTAAGACTAAGGGTTTCGGGCCGGAGCAACTCTATATTTCCAAAATAGTTTGCGATAAGGGGCCAATCTGGAAGAGATACAGGGCTGCGCCGTTTGGCCGCGCAACCCTCATAAGGAAAAGGACTTCGCATATCAGGGTAGAGCTGGATTTAAAAAGCGGTTAATTTAGTCAACGGATATGGGACAAAAAGTACATCCTTTAATTCAGAGAATCGGCATTATTAAAGACTGGCAGAGTCAGTGGTTTGCGCCTATGAAGGAATATCCTAAATATGTCTATGAGGATTATAATATCCGCAAGTTCATAAAGAGTAGATTAAAATTTGCCGCAATAACTAAGATAATTATCGAGCGGCTGTCCAATAGAATAAGAATAAAAATTCAGACTGCCCGCCCTGGGATGATTATAGGCCGCCACGGACAGGAGATTGAGCGATTAAGAGAAGATATTAACAGCTTGGTAAACAAAGAGGTTGCCATCGATATCGAAGAAGTAAAGGAGCCCATGCGGGATGCGCAATTAGTAGCAGAGAGCGTCGCCTTTCAATTAGAAAAAAGGGTGGCTTTTCGCCGAGCTATCAAGAGAGCAATAGAGCAGTCAGTAAATGCCGGAGCTATTGGTATAAAAATTTCTGTTGCAGGGCGACTGGGCGGAGCAGAAATGTCACGCCGGGAAACTTACAAGGAGGGAAAAATACCTTTGCAGACCTTAAGAGCGGATATAGATTTTGGATTCAGCGAGGCGCATACCGCATATGGCACTATAGGAGTAAAGGTCTGGATTTATAAAGGCGATACCGTAATTGACCGTAAGAGCGAACAGCCTGGCGTTCAGCAGGAAGCTCAGGAGAGTGGGAAATAATGGTCTTAATGCCGAAGCGCGTAAAATACAGGAAGTCTCAGCGAGGGAAAAGAAAGGGAGTAGCTACCCGGGGGTTGAAGTTAAGCTTTGGAGAGTTCGGACTTAAATCTCTGGAAAACGGATGGGTAACCAACACTCAGCTTGAGGCAGTGCGAGTAATGCTAGCCCGCCAGTTGCGACGAGGCGGAAGACTCTGGATAAGAGTATTCCCCGATAAATCTGTTACCAAAAAGCCCGCCGAAGTGCGCATGGGCAAAGGTAAGGGCGAGCTGGACCATTGGGTTTGTCCGATAAGAAGAGGAAAGGTTTTATTCGAGTTGGGCGGCATTCCAGAAGAGTTCGCCAGGTATTGTTTTAGACTGACTGCATATAAGTTGCCGATAAAAACAAAGTTTATAACCAGGCACAAAGTTTAGAGATACCAGATAAATTCAGGGGCAAGAGACGGATGACCAAGGTCAAAGATTTGCGTAACTTAACCGACGAAGAATTAAAAGGTAAAGAAAAATCCCTTTTTCAGGAATTATTCAAACTTAATCAGCAGCGATATGCCGGCCGTGTGGAAAAACCGCATTTATTTAAGCAGATAAGGAAAGATATCGCCCGAATTAAAACAATTTTAAACGAGAGAGCGGGAAAGAGCAAATGATGCAGCAGAAATCCAGAAGAAAAACTCGGATAGGCCGGGTTGTCAGCGACAAAATGCAAAAAACCATCATCGTAAGAGTAATGCGTTTAACAAAGCACCCCCGCTATAAAAAGATTGTGAAAAAATACACTAAGTTTAAGGTGCATGACGAGCACAACAAAGCTAAATTAGGCGATTTGGTAAAAATAGAGGAAACGCGGCCTCTCTCTAAAGAAAAGCGCTGGCGCCTGGTGGAGATATTAAAATGATTCTGTTACGTTCTGTTCTCGATGTAGCTGATAATACGGGAGCCAAACGCGCAGCTTTCATCGGCGTTCTGGGTAGAAAAGGAGCGCCTTTTGGTGAGGTTGGCGATATTATAAGAGTTAATGTCAAAGAATCGTCTGCCGATGCAGCGATAAAAAAAGGAGAAGTGGCAAAGGCGGTGATAGTCAGAACCAAACAGCCTATAATCAGAGACGACGGCTCAATATTAAGGTTTGACCATAACGCCATTGTGTTTATTGACGAACAACTAAATCCGCGCGGAACCCGCGTGTTTGGGCCGGTCGCCCGAGAACTGCGCGATAAGCAATTTACCAAGATTATTTCTTTGGCACCCGAGGTCTTATAAACCAGAGATGTATAAAATAAGGCGGAACGATATAGTAGAGGTAATTGCTGGCAAGGATAAGGGAAAAAAGGGTAAGGTCCTGCGTATATTTCCTGATAGAGAGCGCGCAATAGTTGAGGGCATAAATTTGGTTAAAAAACATCAACGAAGGAGACAGCAGGAACAACAGGTCGGGATAGTTCAAATTCCATTGCCGCTACATATTTCCAATCTGATGTTAATTTGTAAAAATTGCAATCGCAGGACGCGGGCTGGATTCGTGATTCAGCCGGACGGAACGAAATCCCGTATATGCAAGAAGTGCAAGGAACCCATATAAAAGGTTACGAATGACGCCTCGTTTACTTGAAAAATTTCGTAGTGAAATCTCGCCCCAGATGCAGCAGCTATTTAACATTAAAAACAAATATGCCGTGCCGCGCCTGGAGAAAATTGTGGTAAATATGGGGGTAGGGGAAGCTCTTAACGATATTAAAATCCTGGATAAGTGCATGGATGAGCTGGCTTTGATAACCGGACAAAGACCGGTAATACGGCGGTCTAAAAAAGCAATCTCCAATTTTAAACTTAAAAAGGGGCAGCCTGTAGGATGCAAGGTGACTTTAAGAAAAAGCCGGATGTACGAATTTTTGGACCGTTTGATTAACATTGCCCTGCCCCGCATTCGCGACTTCAGGGGCCTGCCGTCTGATTCTTTTGATAAGAATTATAATTATTCTTTTGGTATTTCCGAACAGACAATTTTTCCCGAAATAGATTACGATAAAATAATACAAGTTCAGGGAATGGATATTACTTTCGTCATCAGGAATGCCAAAACAAAGCAGCAAGCTTATCAGCTGTTGAAATTATTTGGAGTGCCCTTTTCTACTTAAAACTAAAAAAATACATATTTAAACGGATATGGCTAAAAAATCGCAGATTGAAAGATGGAAACGAACTCCCAAATTTTCTACCAGGAAGCATAACCGCTGCTCAATTTGCGGAAGGTCGGGAGGATATTTAAGAAGATTTAAGGTTTGCCGTATATGTTTTAGAGAGTTGGCCTGGCAGGGTTTAATCCCGGGGGTAAAAAAAATAAGCTGGTGAGATGGCAAGGACAGATTTAGTCGCAGACGTATTTACTATAATTCGCAACGCCACCCGTATAAAAAAAGAGGTTGTGGAGGTGCCTGCTTCCTCGATGGTTCAATCTATCGCGGAGATTCTTAAAAGAGAAGGTTACATTGAGAATTACAAATTCATGGAAGACAAAAAACAGGGTATACTGAGAATCTACCTGAAATACATCGATAATAAATCAGCGATAAGGAACCTGAAGCGGATATCAAAGCCGGGATTGCGAATTTACGCAAAAAAAGACGAAATCCCTTCGGTTTTACGAGGCAGAGGCATAGCGTTTATTTCTACCTCCCAAGGTATCCTTACCGACAAAGAAGCTCGGGAAAGGAAAATCGGCGGAGAGATAATCGGTTACGTCTGGTAAGATTGCAATAAGCGAGTAAGATATGTCGAGATTGGGAAAGAAAGCAATAACCATACCGCAAGGCGTGAACATTCAGTTAAGCGGAAATAGTTTAACTGTTCAAGGCCCGAAGGGCAAATTATCCCGTACCTTTCCTGGCGAATTTTTAAATATAGAAATAAAAAATGGTCAAATCAGGCTGTTGGGTGATTTTAATAAGAAGATTGTCAGGGCTCAGGCCGGACTTTCCTTCGCGCTGATTAACAATATGATTAAGGGCACAAGCGATGGTTATTCGAAACAATTAGAAATTGTAGGGGTCGGTTACCGGGCACAAGTGCAAGGCAAAAACCTCAATCTACAATTAGGATTTTCTCATCCCGTAGCTTTTCCTATCCCTGAGGGTATAAAAATAGAGACTCCCAAGCCGACGCAAATCGTAATACAGGGTATAGATAAAGAAAGGGTTGGCGATGTAGCTGCCCGAATAAGAGCGGTTTTGCCACCCGAGCCATATAAAGGTAAGGGAATTCGATACGCCGGGGAGTATGTGCGCAGGAAACTCGGTAAGGCCATAACCAAGTGAGAGATAAAAAAATGCTGGCGGAAAGAGAGAGACGAAGAAGAACGCGGCACAGGAGAATACGCAAGCGGTTGAGGTCAATGCCGGAGCGCCCGCGCCTCTGTGTTCACCGCAGCTTAAAGAATCTTTGCATCCAGGTTATTGATGATTTTCAGTCAAAAACTCTTTTTTCAATTTCTACGCTGAACAAAGAACTTAAAGACAAACTTGACTATGGCGGGAACAAAGCCGCCGCCAGCAAGCTGGGAAACTTGGCAGCAGAAAAACTTAAGCAGAAAGGAATTACTAAGGTTGTGTTTGACCGCGGCGGTTATTCATACCACGGCCGGATAAAAGCAGTAGCAGAGGGTTTAAGAAAAGGAGGTATAGTTTTTTAAAAGATGGCTGGGGTCATAGGCACTGAACAGCAGACCGAATACATCGAAAAGATTGTCTGCATAAATCGGGTATCTAAAGTCACAAAGGGAATGAAAAGGCTTTCCTTCTCGGTCCTGGTGGTAGTGGGTGATACGAAAGGGCACGTGGGCGTTGCCTTGGGAAAAGCCAGGGAGGTAGCTGAGGCAATTCGTAAGGGGCTAAATAAAGCCAAGAAAAATCAGCTTAGCATTCCCATTTACGGTACGACTATTCCTCATAAGATAATCGGAAAGTTCGGAGCGGCCCGGGTTTTACTAAAACCTGCCTCAGAAGGAACGGGAATAATTGCAGCCGGGCCGGTGAGGGCTATTTGCGAAGCAGCCGGAATTAAGGATATATTAACCAAGAGTCTTAAATCTAATAATCCGGTTAACGTGGTTCGTGCTACAATACAAGGATTGACTAGTTTAAAACCCTAACGGTAACACGATGACTACACAGACGAAAGGTTTACATAATTTAAAAGCGCCCAAAGGCGCACATAAGAAGAAAAAGATTTTAGGTCGGGGCTCAAGTTCCGGTCACGGCAAAACCTCTACGCGCGGGAATAAAGGACAAACCTCGCGTACCGGCCACCATTACTATCAGGGGTTCGAAGGCGGCCAGATGCCTTTGATTAGGAAA
>CAYMKG010000048.1:0-2084 GCA_964391145.1 uncultured Planctomycetales bacterium | reverse complement strand
CGGCCACCATTACTATCAGGGGTTCGAAGGCGGCCAGATGCCTTTGATTAGGAAAATTCCTAAGCGCGGATTTAAAAGCCGCGGGCAAGAAGAATATCAAATAATCAATCTTAAAGATTTAAATAAAATTAGAGAGGATTCCGTCAACCCCGAAATTCTTAAGAAATATAATTTAATAAAAGACAAAGATAGGCCTGTTAAAATCCTGGGTGACGGCTCTATCGTCAGGCCGATAAAGATAGAGGCTTCTGCTTTTTCAAAAAGTGCAAAGAATAAGATCGAGCAAAACGGTGGAACATGCTCTCTGCTTTAGTAAATATATTTAAGATTCCGGACTTAAAAAAACGCATTTTTATTACGGCAGGACTGCTGATAGTTTACCGCCTGGGTTGTTTCGTATCTACTCCGGGAATCAACGGTGCTGCTCTATCTCAGTTTTTTCAGCAGATAGGCAGAACCGCAGGCGGCAGTCTTTTGGGTATCGTAAACATGTTTTCCGGCGGAGCGCTCGGTAGGTTAACCATATTTGCTTTAGGGATAATGCCTTATATATCCAGCTCGATTATAATGCAGTTGCTGACGGCTGTAATACCTGCACTGGAAAAGTTATCCAAAGAAGGACGCGCCGGATATGAAAAGATAAATCAATATACCCGCTACGGAACAGTGGTGCTGGCAATAATCCAGTCTTTCTTTATTTCTTTGTGGCTGGAAAACCCGGCAAGGTTTGAGGGTTTGATGATTGTTGCCAATCCCGGTTGGCCGTTCCGTATCCTCACCATGGTAACTTTGACCGCAGGAACGATTTTTATAATGTGGCTGGGCGAACAGATTCAGGAAAGAGGTATCGGCAACGGAATATCATTGATTATTACCATCGGTATTATTTCCCGCGCTCCCGCAGCCGGCTATCAGCTGTTTTCGGCTCTTAAGATGAACCAGATTCAGCCGTTCACAGTGCTGATTATGGCAGCATTTTTTATCGGTGTGGTAGTTGCGGTTACTTTCATTACTCAGGGACAGCGCAAGATTCCCATTCAATACGCCAGGCGGATTGTAGGCAGGAAGATCTACGGCGGTCAGAGTACTTATATCCCGCTCAAAGTTGATACAGCCGGCGTAATCGCAATTATCTTTGCTCAATCTGTAATTCTTTTTCCGGCGACCCTTGCTTCCTTTGTCCCGAATCCGGGCTTCCAGAAATTTGCTCAGGCGCTGGTAAGGGGACATCTATTGTACACCATAATCTATGCTACTCTGATAATTTTCTTTTGTTATTTTTATACCGCCATTGTTTTTAATCCGGTGGATATATCGCAGAATTTAAAGAAGTACGGAGGCTTTATTCCCGGCATCAGGTCGGGTGCTCCCACTACAGATTACCTGGAATACGTTATGACGCGGATAACCTTAGCTGGCGCTTTGTTTATCGCATTTATCGCTATCTTTCCCGATTTTATTATGGCGTGGCTCAAGGTGCCTTATTTGGTTGCCTCATTTTTCGGCGGCACAGCTATATTAATTGTGGTAGGAGTAATGCTGGATACGATAAAACAGATAGAATCGCATCTTCTTATGCACCATTACGAGGGATTTATGAAGGCCGGAAGAATCCGGGGCAGGAGATAGAATAGGTAGAGGTTAAGGTATAGGTTAAGATAAATGAGACTGATATTGTTGGGGGCGCCGGGAGTTGGCAAAGGCACGCAAGCAAAGGCACTGGCAAAAGAACTGAATTTACCGCATATATGCTCCGGAAACCTGTTAAGGCAAGCAGTGAAGGAAAACACGGAGTTGGGCAAACAGGCAAAGAGCTATATGGAAAAAGGCGAGCTGGTTCCCGATGCACTGGTGGATCAATTAGTATTTAACAGAATTAATCAACCTGACGCAGAGGCCGGGTTTGTGCTTGACGGTTATCCCCGCAATGTTCACCAGGCAGTTGAATTGGACAAGAAGTTATCCGATAGTCAACGGGAGATTGACACGGTCATAAATCTGGAGGCAAGTCAGGCAGTGATAATTCAACGCCTTTCGGGAAGGAGGATTTGCTCTAATTGCCAGGCTAATTTTCATATCAAGAA
>CAYMKG010000047.1:3004-7729 GCA_964391145.1 uncultured Planctomycetales bacterium | reverse complement strand
TTGATAATAATGTTTAACCGATTTACAGAGCGAGCGAGAAAGGTAATTATTTTAGCAAAAGAGGAAGCCAGGCGATTTAACCATGACTACATCGGCACCGAGCATATTCTGCTTGGCCTTGTCCGTGAAGGCGAGGGCGTAGCAGCAGCGGTTCTGCAGAATATGGGCGTGTCTCTGGAAACAATCCGCCTTGAGGTTGAGAAGCTGGTTCAGCCCGGTCCCACGACCCAAATTTTGGGAGATATTCCGTTTACTCCCCGCGCCAAAAAAGTTTTGGAATTGGCTGCTGAAGAAGCGCGCTCGCTGGGACATAATTACATCGGCACCGAGCATATTCTGCTGGGTTTAATCCGCGAAGGAGAGGGTGTGGCCAGTCAGGTGCTGATGAATTCGGGCCTTGATTTAAATATGGTGCGAAACCAGGTAATGAATTTCCTGGGTTCGGCTACGCCAGGATATAGTCAATCGGGGCAGAAGATTAAAACAAAGACCCCTGCTTTGGACGCTTTTGGACGTAACCTGACTGCCTTAGCCCAGGATAATAAGCTTGATCCTGTAATTGACCGCAAGAATGAAATAGAGAGGGTTATTCAGATACTGAGCCGCAGAACCAAGAATAATCCGGTTCTCCTGGGAGAAGCCGGTGTCGGCAAGACCGCTATCGTCGAGGGCCTTGCTCAGGCGATAATCTCCGGCAACGTGCCTGAGGTATTGAAGGACAGGCGTATTATCGTCTTGGATTTGGCGTTGATGATTGCCGGAACGAAATACCGCGGGCAATTTGAAGAGAGAATAAAGGCGGTAATGGAGGAAATAAAGCGCTCGCAGGATGTAATTATATTTATTGATGAATTACATACCCTGGTTGGTGCAGGAGCAGCGGAGGGAGCGATTGATGCTTCCAACATCTTAAAGCCAGCGCTTTCCCGTGGAGAGATTCAGTGTATTGGAGCCACTACCATGGATGAATATCGCAAGCACATTGAGAAAGACGCTGCCCTGGAGAGGAGGTTCCAGACAATTATGGTTGAGCCTCCCAGCGTGGATTTGACCATAGAAATTTTAAAGGGCTTGCGCGATAAATATGAAGCTCACCATAGAGTTACTTTTACCGACGAGGCGCTTGAGGCGGCTGCAAAGCTTTCGGATAGATATATCAGCGGAAGATTCCTGCCGGATAAGGCAATCGACTTGATTGACGAAACCGGAGCGCGCGCACGCCTGAATGTCCTGGTTGCTCCTCCTGAGATTAAAGAGTGGGAGATCAAGATTGAATCTTTGAAAAAAGAAAAAGAAGCTTACATCAAATCCCAGGATTTTGAGAAGGCCGCAGCTCTGCGCGACGAGGAAAGGCAGGCGCGGGCAAAATTAGAGCAATTAAACCGCCAGTGGCAAAAGACGAAAGATAAGATGCGGCCACAGGTTAGCGCTGAGGATATAGCCAAGATTGTTTCTCAATGGACGGGTATCCCTCTGTTCAGGTTGGAGGAAAAAGAGAGTGAGAAGTTATTAAAGATTGAGGAAGAGCTGCATCAGCGGGTCGTCGGCCAGGATGAGCCAATTTCTGCGATTGCTCACGCCATCCGTCGCTCCCGAGCCGGAATAAAAGACCCGCGTCGCCCCATAGGCTCATTTATCTTTTTAGGGCCTACCGGCGTGGGAAAGACCTTGCTTGCCAGGGCATTGGCGGAGTTTATGTTTGGCGATGAGAATGCTCTACTTCAATACGATATGTCAGAATATATGGAGAAATTCAATGTTTCGCGGCTCATCGGCGCTCCGCCGGGGTATGTCGGATATGAAGAAGGGGGCCAGCTTACCGAAAGAGTCAGGCGCAGGCCGTACGCGGTTATTCTTCTGGATGAAATCGAGAAAGCCCATCCGGACGTATTTAACCTCCTCCTGCAGGTCTTTGAGGACGGCCGGCTTACCGACAGCTTTGGCCGTAAGGTAGACTTCCGCAACACCATAGTAATTATGACCTCAAACGTAGGAGCAGAGCTCATTCGTAAATCCGGCTCTCTGGGGTTTAAGGCACAGACGGATGAGGTTTCCTATGAGGAAATGAAGGGAAAGTTATTAGAGGAGGTCAAGAAAACATTTAAACCCGAGTTTCTAAACCGCATTGACGATATAATTGTCTTCCGCTCTCTGGTAAAGGAAGACCTATTTTCAATTGTGGATTTGGAACTCGGCTACGTTAATGATAGATTAAAGGAGCAGAGTATTACTTTGGATGTGAGCCGGGAAGCAAAGCAGCTTTTAGCTGAGAAAGGTTTTGACCCTGTTTTTGGTGCCAGGCCTTTAAAAAGAACAATCCAGAGATATTTAGAAGACCCGTTATCTTCCGAGATTATTTCAGGCCGCCTGAAAGATAAAAAGGTTGTTAAAGTAGGCCGCAAGAACGAAGAGTTGACTTTTGAGTAAATATAATAATGTAAGATGACAAATTTATTCATAGGTTTAGGCCAGAGGTTAATAAATTTTCTCTATTTCTTAGGCGGTATTGGAACGTTATTTCTACGTATGCTGCGCTGGGTATTCACCCCTCCGTTTGAAATCCGTAGAACCTTAATCCAGGCTAAGCGCAGCGGATGGGATAGTCTGCCGATTATTTCCGTAATCTCGCTTTTCATCGGATTAATTCTTGCGCTTCAAATTGCCTATCTGATGCAGCGTTTCGGTTCAGAGATGTATATCGCAAGCATTGTCGCTCTTTCTGTGGCAAGGGAGCTGGGCCCGGTAATTACTGCTTTGGTGGTTGCCGGGCGCGTTGGGGCGGCGATTGCCGCTGAGGTAGGCACAATGCAGGTAACCGAACAGGTCGATGCGCTCCAGACCCTGGCTTACAGTCCCATAAAGTATCTGGTTGTGCCGCGGTTTCTTGCTCTGATGCTGATGTTGCCGCTTTTGACTCTTTATTCCGATGCGGTAGGGATATTTGGGGGCTATACGATGTGCGTGTATAAGTTAGGCATTACTCCGGGAATGTATTTAAATATAACTTTCGAAGCGCTTAAGTACAAAGACTTATTTACCGGTCTTTTTAAAAGTATTTTTTTTGGAATGATTATTGCACTTAGCAGTTGTTATCAGGGTCTAAAGGTAACCGGAGGCGCTGAGGGAGTCGGCAGAGCGACTACCAAAGCCGTAGTTAATTCTTTTATCTGGATTATTATCGCTGACTGTTTTTTTACCGCCATTTTTTATTTTATCTTTCCTTAAAACGCGGATTACCGCGGATTGCCTGCGAACAAAATCCGTGGGCATCCGTGATTAAAGATGATTCGAATTGAGGATCTTCACAAGTCTTTTAATAATCACAAGGTTCTTGACGGTTTATCTCTCGATATCGAAAAAGGTAAGACAACCGTAATTATCGGGCGATCGGGTTGCGGTAAGTCAGTATTATTGAAACACATTATGGGAATCTTAAAGCCGGATAAAGGCAGAATATTTATTGATAGTCAGGATATCACTGCTTTTGACGAGAAGAAGCTGAATTCACTGCGGCTCAGGATGGGGATGGTTTTTCAGTCCAGCGCGCTTTTTGATTCGCTCTGCGTTGGGGAGAATGTGGGCTTTGCTCTCATTGAACACCAGCGTTTGCCGAGAGAGGAAGTCGCTAAGAGGGTACGGGAGTCTCTGGCGATGGTGGGGCTTTCGGGAATCGAAAATCTTATGCCGGCGGAATTAAGCGGCGGAATGAAAAAAAGAGTAGCTTTGGCGCGCGCAATATGCATTAAGCCGGAGATTATTATTTATGATGAGCCAACAACCGGCGTCGATCCTATTACTGCCGACGCTATTAATGAACTAATAAAGAGTTTGCATGATAAGTTGGAAGTAACCTCAATTGCAGTTACTCACGACATGAAGAGTGCGTATAAGATTGCTGATATGATTGCCATGCTTTATCGGGGTAAAATTATTGCTTACGGCACGCCCGAGGAGCTTAACAACACCGAAGATCCTATTGTCTATCAGTTTATTAACGGTTTGTCTACAGGCCCTATAACCGAAGGAGAGCAACGAAATGGATAGATCTAAAGTTGAATTAAAGGTAGGCATATTTGTTTTTTCTGCGTTGGTCATTTTTGCTGTTTTTATCTTTAAGATAGGTAATCTTAAGAATTATGGTAAGGGCTATCCCCTGAGAGTTGTTTTCGGTAATGTATCAGGCGTCAAATCCGGTTCTCCTGTGAGATTTTCCGGCGTAGATATAGGCGAGGTTAATCGGGTGAATGTTATAGAAGGAGAGCAGAATAAGGATACAAAAATTGAGGTTATTGTCTTGATAAGGAAATCTCTTTCCATTCCCCGTAACTCCAAGGCGTACATAAACACATTGGGTCTGCTGGGTGAGAAGTATATAGAGATTATTCCGCCCTCCGAATACGAATCATTTTTGCAGCCCGGCGATACCATAGTCGGCACCGACCCGATTATGATGCAGCATTGGCTTAGCGAGGGAGAGAAGATAGTCAGCGATTTACAGGAGCTCATTCATAAATTGAAAGCAGGAGAGGGGACTGCCGGAAAGCTGCTTAATGACGACAGGCTCTATGAAGAATTGGAGGGGTTAATCAGCGACATTCGCAGGGTCAAAGAAGGGACTTTGGGGAAGCTGCTTTACGACGATAAGTTGTATCAGGAATTAGAGGCTTTAATCAGCGATATCCGCCGCCACCCCTGGAAGTTGTTCTGGAAGCCCAGAGAGAAGAA
>CAYMKG010000047.1:0-2904 GCA_964391145.1 uncultured Planctomycetales bacterium | reverse complement strand
GGCTATCAGTCGCCAAAGTGGTTGGGTAGGTGTCCGGATTGTAACAGCTGGAATTCCTTTGTGGAGGAAACCTACACTGCGCCGACAGCAAAATCCAAGAGGGCTGCGCCGGTATTTAAGGATGAGCCGGTTTTATTAAAAGACGTAACCTGTGAAGGCGTCGGCAGGATTACCACCGATATTCGTGAACTGGATACGGTGCTGGGAGGAGGAATTGTTCCCGGCTCGGTTGTCTTAATCGGCGGTGACCCCGGTATCGGAAAATCAACTATTTCTTTACAAATTTCGGCTCAATTAACCGAGAAAAAAATTCCTGTTCTTTACATAAGCGGCGAAGAATCAACTCAGCAAACCAAGATGCGCGCAAATAGGTTAGGCGCGGATATAGGAGGAAACCATCTTTATATTGTTAGCTCAACCGACCTTTATTTGATTATGGAATATATCGATAAAATAAAGCCGCGCGTTGTATTCATCGATTCTATACAGGTGCTTTTTAGCGAGGATATCAGCTCATCTCCCGGCAGCATCAGCCAGGTAAGAGAATGCGCCGGCCGCCTGACTTTGCTGGCTAAATCAAGGGGCATAAGCTTGTTTATTATAGGGCATGTGACTAAAGAAGGGACTATAGCCGGGCCGCGCGTCTTGGAACATCTGGTTGACACCGTGCTTTATTTTGAAGGAGAACGGTTCTCAATGTACCGGGTCTTGAGGGCGGTAAAGAACAGATTCGGTTCGGTAAACGAAATCGGAGTTTTTGAGATGACAGCAACGGGGCTAAAAGAGGTGGGAAATCCGTCTCAGATGTTTCTCAGTCAGCGCCCAAAAGATGCCTCCGGCACAGTAGTGGTATCTGTTTTGGAAGGCAGCCGGCCTTTGTTTGTTGAGATACAGGCATTGGTGAGTCATTCCGGATTCGGATATGCCCGCAGGCGTAGCCAGGGTTTTGACTTTAATCGAATGAGCCTGCTGGTGGCGGTGCTTGAAAAAAGAATCGGGCTGCGCCTGGAGAGCGAGGATATATTTATCAACGTGGTGGGAGGAATAAAGATAGAGGACCCGGCTGCCGATTTGGGAGTCAGCGTCGCCATTGCTTCGGCGTTTCGCGACAAACCTGTTTTGGCAGATAGTTTAATTCTCGGCGAAGTAGGGCTTACCGGGGAAATCCGCAGTATTTTGCATGAGGGTCTGAGGATAAACGAAGCTGAAAAATTAGGGTTCAGGCGTTGTATATTGCCAAAATGGAATTTTAAAAAATTGGACAGCAAAGGCAGGGATATAGAACTTAATCCGGTTTCTTCTCTAAAAGAGACGTTAGACTTAATTTTAAGGAAGGAGTGATAGATAAATGAATCTTTTATTAGTCCGTATTCTTTTTATAGTTGCATTTTCTCTTGTCGGATATCAGGCAGGAGAATTGATTGGCAACAGCTTTTTGGGGTTAGGGATAGGATTTCTTGGCAGTTTGGGTATTATCTTTTTGGAATTTGGAATGGGCCGGGTTTCCAGCAAGGGTCTATCCAGCGCGGTATTTGGCCTTATTCTCGGCCTGATTATGGCAAAATTAGTCGGGGATGCCTTTACTCTGGCGAGAATTCCAGCGGATACCCTGGCATTGATTCGGATTATCTTAACTTTGATATTTTGCTATTTGGGCATGGTTATCGGCTTGCGCGGAAAGGACGAATTCAACTTAATTATTCCCTACGTACGCCTCAGGCGCCAGGACCAAAAAGAGGAAGCAGCTATCCTGGATACCAGCGTAATAATCGACGGCAGGATATCCGATGTATGCAAGACGGGGTTTCTTGACACTAAGCTGATTCTTCCGCGATTTATCTTAAGAGAGCTTCAGAATATCGCCGATTCTACCGACCCCATAAAGCGGCAGAGAGGCAGAAGAGGACTTGAGATTTTAAATAATCTCCAGAGGGATGCCGGCGTTAACGTAATAATAAACGATGAAGATTTCGTCGATATTAAAGACGTGGACGCCAAGGTTATAAGATTAGCCAAGCTTTTAGAGGCAAAGATTCTTACCGTAGATTTCAATCTTAACCGAGTCGCCAGCATCCAGGGCGTACGGGTGCTGAATATTAACGAATTAGCCAACGCTTTAAAACCGGTAGTTTTCCCCGGAGAGGCGATGAAGATAAGGTTAATCCGCGAGGGGAAAGAATATAATCAAGGCGTGGGTTATTTGGATGACGGAACAATGGTGGTGGTTGAGGATGCCCGGCGGATGATCGGCCAGGAGATAAAAGTTGTAGTTACCTCAGTTTTACAGACTCAGGCCGGCCGGATGATTTTTACCCGCCCCGAAAGGCTCGAAAGATAACGATGTTCGTAAGTACGGTTGTTCCTGCCGCGGGTTTGGGCTTGCGGTTAAACAGCCAGGTGCCCAAGCCGCTGGTTGAGTTGAATAAAAAGCCCATTTTTATCCGGACCCTTGAGGTTTTAAGCCGGCATCCGGATGTAAAAGAGATAATTTTGGTTGTATCGCCCAATAGCATAGATTCGACAGAACGTTACCTCAAAAAAAATCGAATTGAAAAAATAAAAAACCTGGTTATCGGAGGGGCTAAGCGGACCGATTCGGTAAGGAACGGGCTGAAGCAGGTATCCCCCGAAGCGGATTTGGTTTTAATCCACGATGCGGTAAGGCCTTTTATCGATTCGGATATGATTTCCCGGCTTATTCGAGAAGCAGAGAAATGCGGGGCTGCGGTATTGGGGGTGCCGCTTAAATCGGCAATAAAGGAGATTGATAAAAGCAGCAGGGTTATCAGGACGTTAAATAGACAGCATCTTTGCCAGATACAGACTCCCCAGGTTTTTCAAAGGGAATTGATTATCGAGGCGTATAGAAAATTTCCCAATGCAGCCGCGGTAGACGATGCTTAT
>CAYMKG010000046.1:4366-7858 GCA_964391145.1 uncultured Planctomycetales bacterium | reverse complement strand
ACTTACTACTGACTAATTTTAGCATAAAATTGGCAAAAAGCAAACTCTCCAGGAATAATAGATGGCCTGGTTGAAAGCGTAAAAGCAGGTGACTACTTTCTGTTTTAGTTATGACTAAATTGCTCCATTCTGCCTTTAGAATAAAATAGCAATTTTTCATCCTCATTCAGTTTTTTTAATTTAATAATACTAAAACTATTATCCAAGGAATTCCTAATTTCTGGTCTATCAACAACACAGTTGCTTCTGTGCCTGCCAAACATATTAATAGGATAAAACAAAGTTTTTGTGTTCAGCAATTTCACCTTATACTTATCCGGCTCGGACAACTTTTCAATTATAACTGCATCTTTTTTTTCAAAAATATTATGATATAAAACAACCTCTATATCAGCAAAATCATTGAGGCAGGCAAAAAGGTACAAAGCCTCCTTAATTCCATTCCGGTAAATGTATGCACCGCGAATATTGTCTGAAAGATTAATTATACATAACCTATTGAATTTTCCCATTGTCTTAATAGAATGAAGAATACTCTTGGAAATCTCTCCAGCTGTAATCCAATTCCTATTAACATTATATAGTGAAATCCCACAAATAAATAATAAACATAAAGACGAAAATATAAAGTACTTCTTGTTCCTTAAGAAAAAATTAAATAAGAATACGATAATTATTGAAGAAAAAATAGTGGGTAAATAAATAAATCTTTCGCCTTGTGTATCTCCTGTCCAATTCCCTATATTTATTACTGGAATCAGAGACACGAGGAAGGCCGTTATTAAAAAATACAATATTTTCACTTTGGTTAATAAAATTGCCCTTTTTAAATTAATAATAAAGATTAATATTATTCCAAGTGAAATTAAAATAATACTCGTTTGAAAAAGGGGAGAGGCAAATAAGAATGACCTTATAGTGTATAGAAATAAATTATTAATTACCAATGGGGGTTTAAAATTAAGATGAAAATTTGTTCCGTACCCACCAACCAACCTACCAATTATTAAAGATCTAAAAGGAATATATAGAATAACGAGCAGAGAATATATCAAAGGCAAATATAAAATTCGTAATAAGTTATAATCCTTATTTTCTTTTTCTATATAACTATATAATTCAAATGATAGAATCACCAGCGGATAAATAATTACCGACTCCTTTGAGAATAAGGCCAATACAAAAAATAATAATGATGCCAGCAGATACTGTAGTTTATTGTATTTTTTATAGGATAAATAACTACAAAAAGATAATAAAAATAAAAAAGTAGCTATTACGTCACATCTTCCGGAAATCCATGATACCGCTTCTGTATGACAGGGCATAATCAGGAATAGAAGCCCAGAGAAAAAAGCCAAATTACCTGCTCCTGCATAACTATATTCTTTCTTCATCAAAAATAAAACTATTATAGATACCAAAAAGGCGTTTAAAGAATGAATAAAAATATTAGTAATGTGATAACCTGCGGGATTAAGCCCCCAAAGTTTATAATCGACAAAGAAACTCAATGATATCAACGGTCTAAAAAACGGCCACAAAGAATTACTCCAAATGCCAAACGGCCCGTTTATCTTTACCGAATATATAAGATGGAAATCATCTGATAAGAAAAATGAATTTATGATATTGAAATAAAAAATAAATCCGGAAATAATAAAAACTATAATACCGAGCAAAATATTTCTTTTCATATTATCAGACAATCCTTCTCTCAGACAACAATGTATAAGCCAGTTTCCCTATTAAGTAATTTGAAATTAATTTAACACAAAGACGCTGCCGGGTAAAGCAATTTGTTAAATCTTGAAATCGTGCAAACTTCTGGACTAAGATAAAAAGTAATACCGGCACAATAAATTTTTTATTCCCATCTAAAACTATGATATAATACTTGTTAAGATGAAAAGAGTTATTCTCTGTTTAACTGTACTGACAATATGCGGCTGCGCTTACCTGGGATATATTCAGGATCCTTTTGTTGATATACCTAATTTTCATCAGGTTGACGATGCCCTTTATAGAGGAGGCCAACCTAATCAGCAAGGATTAGAAAAATTGAAGTCAACAGGGATAAAGACAGTAATAAGTTTGCGCGGTAAAGACGAGGAAACCGGTGAAGAGAAAGAACAAGTGGAAACCTTGGGCATGAATTTCTACAACCTTCCTATGAGTATCTATGAACGGCCTGCTGACGAGCAGGTGCTTAAGTTCCTGGAAATAGTTCTTAATAAAGATAATCAGCCAGTATTTGTCCATTGTACAAGCGGCCGGGATAGAACCGGTGCAATGATTGCTATGTATCGGGTAGTGGTCTCGGGCATGACAATAAAACAAGCTTATAAAGAAGCAAAAAAGTTTGGATTCTGGCCTTATCACGGAGATGTGCCGAAACTCAAAAATTTTATCCATCAACTTAAAGATAAAAAAATTTATTTTGAAAAAGCCAAAGAATTAAAGGAGTTATACCATGAGGAAAAAATTCAGTAAGATACTAATTATGATAACTTTAATTACATTCGCATTCTGCAATCAGGCAGATGCCCATTCTATAAGGCACCACCTTATAGATATGGGCAAGTGCTTGATTAGATTAACGCTCTCCCCTCTCTACGGGGCGTTTATCCAAGGACCAAGGAATATTAAAGAGGCATACGAATACGAAGTCTACGGAGACCAAAGGCCTGAAAAAAGGGGTCTGTTGCGAAAAAAACTCTTTGCCCTCTGGCGCTCACCAGGAGAAGAAGCAAAGGCGATTATAGACGGCCTGGTTGACAGCGTAAAAGCAGGCGGCCGATTTACGAAAGAATTCCTTTCTATATTCTTCAGTGATTAACTCCCCAGTAAAAATTTAATTTAACTCTAAGAAATAAAAGAAGTTACATCGCATCTCAATTCGTCTGAAAACATCTAACTAAATGGAATTTCATCGTCTTATGTGTTATACTTTAAATAGAGTGCTAATAAATATTGAAGCACTTTTGGCG
Source organism: uncultured Planctomycetales bacterium (assembly GCA_964391145.1). Classification (GTDB taxonomy): domain Bacteria; phylum Omnitrophota; class Gorgyraeia; order Gygaellales; family JAHJCI01; genus CAYMKG01. Next base: position 4,868 of record CAYMKG010000046.1, on the reverse strand, counting down.
TAAAGAACTGCCTTAATGAAGAGGAAATTCTTAAACAATCTAAGGAGCGAGAATGTCTGCCCACCAGAAAAAGATATTAATCCTGGTATGCGTCTTGGCTTTGGCGCTCCCCCTCTATGCTCAGGAAACAGAAATCCCTCCGAATAATCATTCAACCGATATTGAAGCCCAAGCCGCCCTTCCTGATCAGTCGGAAGACATGGAAAATTCTTTTTGGGAGTTTGTAGACAAAAAGGCCTACGCTGCCACCATAAATGAGAAAGAAGAGAAAAAAATATTAAGAGAGGAATGGAAGAAGTTGTTGGGGGTGGATATCTTCTATCCCTACTTTAAGGCAAAAGAGGTAGAAGACTGGGTAAGCGATAAGGCAAGCGTAGAAATTTTTGACATAAAAGGCCGCCCGAAATTCGAAAATAACCAAATCAAATACATCTTTAAAGTAAAATTCTAAATCATTTGCTCACCAGGGCTCTCTCGATTAAAATCCGCAATTGATTAACCA